>PKZC01000464.1 GCA_003132905.1 Bryobacterales bacterium
ATCCTCGGCGTTCGGAGAATACCTTAAGTACAGCTCCAGATCCTTTTGAGCGTTGCGGAATTGACGCATGCGCAAGCGGGCCACGCCCCGCGCCTTGTAATACTCCGGGTTTTGAGGGAACGCTTCGATTAGCAAATCGGTCACCGCCACCATCTTGTCGAAATGCTTGCCGCGAAAGTACGCCGAGCGCAGATTGTTCAAAATTCGCACCAGAATATAGCGCGTGCCAACCGGCGCTAGAGCCGTGGCATCGGCATCCGATCCCGTGCGCTCGCGTGCCAGCTGCCGGCAATCTTCCAGCGTCAGCAGTTTGCCGGAATGAAACGGATCGATATACGTTGCGAAGTCGCCGTCGTTATATTCGACGATGAAGTGCCCCGGCAAACCGACTCCGGAAACCGGCTGGCCCAGCCTTCGCGCTACCTCGATGTAGACCACCGAAAGCGCGATCGGGATTCCGGTACGGCGATCCAAAACATAGTTGAGGCAACTGTTGCGTGGATCGTTGTAGTCAATCTCATTGCCTCGGAAGCCGAGCTCGNNCGACGCGCACATAGTCGCGGCCATCGGCGCTGGCCGGAAGCTTCGCTGCGATGCCGGACGCAATCCGGTCGAGAACGCCGAGGTATGGCTCTGGATCCAGATCCGGCGTCTCAATGGAAGCAATTTCGAGCGCTGCTATGTCGAGGCGGCCCTCCGGCTGGTCCCGAATTCCCGCCCGTACCGCTTCCATCACACGTTCGTTCCTTTTCGAATTGTGACACCACGCGGAGCCACCCGCACCGGCAGGATTTGAGCGCCCGCGTCGGCAACCGCACGCGCCACGCGCTCTTGTGCACCGCGCTCCACAAGAAAAAAGACGCAGCCGCCTCCGCCCGCACCGCAGACTTTACCTCCCAGCGATCCGGCCCGCCGGGCCAGGCTAATCAAGCGATCGATCAGAGGAGTGGAAATACCCGGCACGTTGCTGCGTCTGTGCGACCAGTCCTCGCGCAGCAAACGACCCACCTCGCCCCAATCGGCTTTCTCAACGGCGGCTCGCATGCCTGAAGCGATGGTCGCAATATAAGCGAAGTTGCGCTGCACTCTACGATCGCCGTTGATATAGGCCTTGGTCACTTCCCAATTATTGATGCCGGAATTGCGGGGCGCGCCCGTGTAGCAAAGCACGATGCGGTGATTGAAATCGTCCAGGTCCACCGGAATTTTGACACGCCGCACGCCGCCTGCGCCGAGTTCGATAGCGCTGACGCCGCCATAGAGCGCCGGGTAGTAATCTTGAACGCCCGTTGGCACGCGAATAATCTGCGCTTCTACGTTCTGGGCGATCTCGCGAATTTTTTCAAGACCCAGACGCGAGCCCGTGACACGGTTCAGAGCGCTCGTGACCGCGATCATCAGCGCCGACGATCCGGCGATCCCGGCTCCGGCGGGCGACTCGGAATCGGTTTGTATCGCCAGGCCAGTGCGGGGACGAAAAAAGCGCAGCAGATGCGTTGCTAAGGGCAGCCGCGGCCGGGGGGCTTCGTCCAGCTCGGCGAGCGATCGATAACTCTCAGCCCTCTTCAGGTCGGTCGAGTGCAGCCGGATCTCGGGTAAGTCCAGCGTTTCAATAGTGCAGCGCGTGAACCGGTTGATCGCGAAATTCACCGTGACTGCACCCGGATGAAAAAGGTACAGGGGCCAGATATCGAGGGTTCCGCCCGCCAGGTCAATGCGGCAGGGCGCCTCGGCAACAATTTTCATGCAGAAGCTTTACTATATACCGCCGAGATATCTATACCACCAGTGGTATTGAGAATTAACGGGTTCCAGCCGATAAGAATGGGGATGAGGCACGTTTTACTCCTGGGCGTATTGGCAGGGACTCTGCTCGCGGGGCAGCCCCCGGTCCAAAGCGCGGTCCGGAACACTCCCGCGACCGAGACCCCAGCGTCCCCACCAGCCGAACCGCCTACCCAGCAACCGCCGCCGGACGTTCCGCCGTCAGATCCATCCACTCCAGCGCAATCCCCTCCCAAGCCCAGCGGGCAACAACCCGATCAAGCCACTGTACAAAGTAAAATGGCCGATTCGCTGGCCAAACAACGCCTGTCCGTCCTGAAGCAGGTGACTGGGGTGATGGGAAAAGCGCCCACGCCCGCAACCTCTTTCTTTACGGTCCCTTGGGTGGAAACGCCCGTCCCCTTCGATACTCCGCCGTGCGAACCTCTGCCGGCCGCGGAGTTGGACAAGCTGGTGGAGCAAAACTCCCAGCAGGAAGGCGTCAAACCTGAGCTGATCCGTGGAGTGATTGCCCAGGAATCCGGCGCTCGCCCCTGCGCGGTGTCGTGGAAGGGCGCACAGGGATTGATGCAGCTCATGCCCGCTACATCGGAGCAGTTCGGAGTCAGGGATCCGTTCGATCCTCATCAGAACGTTGAGGCCGGAACCAAGCTCTTGAAGCAATTGCTAACCAAGTACAAAGACGACGTGAGCCTAGCATTGGCGGCCTACAACGCAGGCGAGGCACGCGTAGATCGGGATGGCGGCGTACCCCAAATCCAAGAGACACAAAACTACGTGACGGAGATTCAGTCCAAGCTTTCTAAGAAGTGAGCCCGAGACCACACTGCAGTATCAATCGGTTAGAGCGAACCGCCCAGGCCCGCCACCTTAAACTTTTGTCATTGTTCCGACGATAGTCCCATTGGAGCTTGCTGTCTCCCGGCCTATATTCTAATGGCAAGCAAGGACAATCTCGGCAATTCGGGTACGACGCCATCCACATCCGCGCTTTCACCCTCCGCGCTTACATCTATTGTCGCTCCCATCCCGTTCTTCGAAGCCGACGACAACGCACAAATCCCCGCCACCATCTTGATGGTGGATAGCGAGGATATCAACCGCCGGCTGCTCAAAGCTATTTTCAAGACCACGCCGTATAAAATCCTAGAGGCCCATCGGGCATCGGAAGCAACCGCGCTGCTGCAATCGGAAAAGATCGACTTAGTGATTCTGGACCTCATGCTGCCGGAGATGAGCGGTCCGGAGCTCTGCCGCTGGATGAAAGCGCGACGGTCCACGCAATTGATCCCGGTTTTGATGATCACCAATCTCCAAGGGGTGGAGAACGAGATTGTCGGAATCTCCTCGGGCGCCGACGAATTTCTGATCAAGCCGTTGCACCCGGCCGTGGTGCGCACTCGCGTGCGAGCGATGTTGCGCAACAAATCGCTCATCGATTCGCTTGAAGAGGCCGAAACCATTCTTCTGGCCATGGCGCAGACCGTAGAACATCGCGATGAATACACCGGGAAGCACTGCCAGCGGCTGGCCGTCGCATCGGTGATGCTGGGCGAGGCGTTGGGCCTTCCCAGCCAGGACCTTACCGCGCTCTATCGCGGCGGCTATCTCCACGACATCGGCAAGATCGGCATTCCGGATGCGATTCTCTTCAAGCGAGGCCCTCTTACCAGTGAAGAATGGGACGTCATGCGGAGCCATCCGGTGCGCGGCGAAGAGATCTGCCGCCCCATGCGGAGCCTTGCGCCGGTTCTTCCAATTATTCGAAGCCATCACGAACGTTGGGATGGATCGGGCTATCCGGACGGATTGGCGGGCGACGGCATCCCGTTGCTGGCGCGGATTCTGCAAGTGGCAGATATCTACGATGCCTTAACCAGCGAGCGCCCTTACAAACAGGCTCTGGCCCCGGAAGAGGCCTTTGCGGTAATGGAAGAAGAAGTTCGGCGTGGATGGCGAGATCCGGAATTGGTTCCGCTTTTTGCCAGCACCATTCAGACCAATCCCAGCGCCGATCTCACGTCGCTCGAAGCATCGCTCGAAAACATGCGCTCGGCCGTTTCCCGCTAGCTCAGCGCATCATCGTCTAATCTTAAAGGTTGAACCGTTTCGAAATCCTGCAAGGCGAAATCGTCTCGTGCCAGAAATGCCCGCGCCTGGTGGAGTATCGCGCGGAAGTGGGACGGGTGAAGCGCCGCGCTTACCGCGGTTGGAATTATTGGGCGAAACCGGTGCCAGGCTTCGGCGATCCCAGTGCCCAACTTCTTCTCATTGGACTGGCGCCTGGAGCGCACGGCGCCAATCGAACCGGCCGCATGTTCACCGGCGACAGTTCGGGCGATTTCCTTTACAAGGTGCTCTTTGCGACCGGCTTCGCTTCTCAACCCACCAGCGTTTCGCGAGACGACGGGCTAAAACTGATCGACGCATATATCAGCGCCGCGGTACGGTGCGCGCCGCCGGATAACGAGCCGACAATCGAAGAGATTCGCACTTGCCGTCCCTATCTGGAGCGCGAAATGGCTTTATTGAAAAACGTTCGAGTGGTGGTGGCCTTGGGCCGCCTGGCGTTCGACGTCTATCTTCGCATCTTGCGCGACCAGGGCATCCTGCGCGACCAAGGGAAGATCGCACGCCCCTCCGGCTTCGTTTTCGCTCACGATGTGGAACATCACACCGGCGAAGGCCAACCCGTGCTCATCGGCTCATATCATCCCAGCCAGCAGAACACCTCAACTGGCAAACTGACGGAGGCGATGTTTCGCGCGGTATTTCAACGCGCGCGCCGGCACTTGACGAACTCCTAAGGAGAGAAAACAGCCGACCGCAGCAGCACGCCTAACTTGGCGCCATCGCGCGGAGCGACATACGGATTGTGGACCCGCATGCGCACCAGCGTAATACTGCCTGGCGTTAGCCAGTCCATCGGAACGTCATGCTGGTAGATCGCTTCACCGTCCTTGGCAAAGATCGTCTTGTCGAGCAAATGTCCGTTCACGTAAAAATCGACCATCAGCGGACCCGTCACCTTCAGCGTGTCCAATGGAAGATAGTAGTGCTCGCGAAAAACGTGATGCTCCCGCGAGGAAAGCCGAAACTTCAGCTCTGAGTCATCCAGAGTCCAGTAGCCGTCCGCTTTCGAATCAGTTACCATCACGCCACTTACTACGTATTGATCCGCGCCAGGGCGGCCGATGGTCATTATCTCGCCGAAGGGCCGGTTTTGTTGGTCTACCTTCAGCATGTGTAGCTGAATGCTTTGGAGCGCGTCGGCGTTATCGAGCTCCACATAGTGGCCGTTCTCAAAATCGAAGATGTGATCGTATTGCGGTAGGCGGTCGAGAGCAAAGCGCTGTTCCTTGGGTCCGTTCAATTCAGTGATGAAGAGGTCGGTGTCGCGGTAATACATCCGGAGCAGGAAAACCATATCCCAATTCGAATCCAGCGGAGTTCGGACAAACAATAGCTTTGTCCCGTGAGGCAAGCTCGGATACAGCCGTGAGAATTCCGCAAGCGTACTCTTGTACGGATAAGCCAAAGGATCTGGTGCCCGCTGCCAGTTCCGGTAATCAATCGCTGAAATTACTAGAGCGACACCGAGGAAGAACGCCACCGAGACGGCCATCGATGACGCGTAATCGGACGACCGCGCTCCGCTCAACGCTTGCGAAAAAAGTCTGCACAGACTTTCTTTGAAACGCACCAGGCAAACCGCTCCGTAAAGCGCCAAGCCAGCGAGCGGCAGATAAAGCACGAAGCCCAGCCTGGTCGGGATGAACGAAACCGGCAACAGCGTGATGACGAAGAAGAGCAGCCCGAACCCGAGCCGGCGCGATTTCATCCAAACGGCCACAGCAACGAGCACGCCATAAAAGCAGGCCATAGCTGCCGCACTCAAGGGAGTTACGCCCAGCGGCACTGCCGGGTTGTTGCGATAGAACAGATCGCCCAGATAGTATCCAGTGTCTTGAAGCCAGCGCGCCCACGAATAGACCGGGATATATTCGGTATAAGTGGCCAAACTGTTTGCGCCCAGCTTGCCTGGAAGGTAAATCAAGACCACCAATGCGCTCAGCAACGCCATTCGTCCTTCCCGAAAACACCAGGGAATGAGTGTTCGGACCTTGCGGAAATCAGGAGGATGAAACAGCAACTCGAACACCAACACGATTACCGGCAGAGTCGCCGCCATCTCCTTCGAATTGAGGGCACAGACGAAGCACGCGAGAAAGCCAAGCGTCCCCCAAACACCCAAGAACCGGCCCTGTTCCCGCGCTTTGAGATAGATCAGCAGCGCCAGGAAATAGAATAGAAAACAAAACACGTCGTACATCGAGCCGGCATTGTAATAGAGATAATCGAGCTTGCCGTGGAAGGCCCACAACAGCGTCGCGATAGCGCCAATTTCGCGGGATCCGCCGATCCTCTTGAACACCAGATAAGCCACCCACAGGTTGAGCAGCATCGCCGCGAAGTACACGATGTATAGCGGGAAAGGATTAAAGCCGAAGAGTCCAAAGATAGTTCGGTAAATGACGCCGCCAAAGGGACGATAGTACGGTGTCCAGAAGAAAAAATTCGCCTTCACCAGCGAGCTGACCGGCTTGCTCCAATAGCCGTACAGGTTCATCAGGTCGTCGCCCGAGTAGTAGAGCAGAAGACCGCGCCAGGTGAAAAACAGGAAAAAGCTGGCGATGAAAAGGCCCGCGAGAATTCGAAGGACGCGGCCTCCACGGGAGGATGTGCCCTGGATTGCCTCTGAGACAGGCTGCGTCAGGGATCCTTGCGCCATGCTTGCTGCAGTTTCTCCGCAAAAGGAGAGCTACTCGGGCCGAACTTTGGGTGATCGTGATTCTCGATGGATGGTGGCTGCACCGCCGGCCCGGGTTCGCCCGCAACCGGAGCCATCGGGGAGGCATCGCGCGCCGGCGCGTCCTCCAGGTACTTGGCTTTCTTGAGAATGGCGCGTTCCAACGATGGACTGTAGCCGGTCCAGCAGCCATCGATGTGACTGTCCTTTTCGGCCAGCGCGCGCATGCATTCCATTTTTGAATCGAGGTTGTCCAGATGGTGCAGCAGCATCGCTTCCGGAAACAGCGGCACTTTCGGAGAGCCGTATTCCAGCTCGCCGTGGTGACTGACAATCAGGTGCCCCACCAAAACCTGAAGCTTAGGCGGAAAATCCGGGATCTGCCGTAGCTTCTCGTGCAGCAGACGCAGGCCGATCACGATATGTCCCAGCAGCTGGCCTTCCGAGCTATACCCGAAACTTCGCTCGTACGTTAATTCGGCCACCTTGCCGATGTCGTGGAGAATTGCGCCTGTCAGCAACAGATCCGGATCCACATTGCCGTAGTGCGAAGAAGTAAGGTGGCACAACCGGCAGACCGAAAGTACGTGCTCGATCAATCCGCCCAGGTATGCGTGATGCACGTGCTTCGCGGCGGGCGCGGTGCGATACATGCGCGCCAGCGGTTCATCGTTCAGAAACGCTTGGAGCAGCGCGTGCAGGTGGGGATT
>PKZC01000252.1 GCA_003132905.1 Bryobacterales bacterium
AGAAAGCGCATCGCTCCCCGCACCTTGAGCCAGAGTCGGATGGAGCTGCCGCAGGGCGGCATCAACCGCTTGTTCAATCGTGAGAGCGGATGAGACTATTTGATGGGTCAATATCAACCCAAATCCGCCGGAAGCAACGTGCTGTTCAAGGCGCTTGTAACAAGCCACGCTCTTGCCGAGGCCGGACTCCGCAACAATGAACACGACATCTTGTGCATCGGCGGCGACAATCGATGAATCAAGGCCGCGCGATACCCAGGCGGTTGCATCGTCGCTCGGCCGATGAGCGCGAAGACTGTCGCGCGATAACTTCGCGAGCAATTCGTTCGAGAGACGCTCTTGATCGATGCCGAGATATTGGGCCCTCAGCCATTGCCCCGCCGGAGTAGTGTCGAGAAAATGGGCCAACCGCGATACCGACCAGATGTCGATATCGAGATCGTGTGCCTTTCCGGCGGCGTGTGTATCGCGGACAAGCGCGTCAGGCGGCTCTTGATTGGTGGTTAGAATGAGGGTCCCGCGCAGCAAAGGTGCGCGCACCTTTTCATCCGCAAACAGTTTCGCTGTCTTGATAAGGTCGCCAGCCGGCATGGTGGGTTTGCCACCTCCCCGGGGGTTTACCGTCGCCGGGTCATGAAGCCATTTCTTTTGCAGATCATCACGCGCGCATGTCGTATGATGCGCCGCAATCATGCGCGGTTGGGGATTTGTTACAAAAGTAATCCCATCTACCGGCCCTTTGACGGTCTTGCCCGCAGGATTGACGCCCGGGTGAAGCAACGAAGCGTATTCGGGCTTCGCCTCCCGCAAAATAGCCATAGCAAGCCGCTCGAACTTGGCTTGGTCCGTCATTTCCGACAGTGCTTTGGTCGTATTGTGCGATGTCATGCGTTTAAAAAATGAGATGTCGAGGCGGAAGTCATTAAGACTCAATTGTCTGCTTTTAGGATGGTGGCGACGGTCCTCCGGCGCAAGACAGCAGCGGCTCGAACCAGCAATATCAATAAGTTATACCTTATTATTCCGTGCAATATTGATAAGCTATACCTTATTGTATTCTTCACTAATTATATGATATACCTTATCGCATGAAAGATGCCATCCGCCACCTCGACAAGCGTTTCCGCGGCTTGCACCCCCTGCTCAAAAGCCCCCGCCCGCCCAAAGGCTGGCTGCGAGCTGTCCGGGACGCGCTCGGCATGACCAGCGCGCAATTCGCAAAGCGCCTCGCCGTGTCTCAGCCCCGCATCATAGAGCTTGAAAAGTCGGAAATGAGCGGCGTCGTTTCAATGAATACCTTGCAACGCGCAGCCGAAACGCTCGGTTGCCGCCTCGTTTACGCACTGGTGCCCGAACAGCCGCTTGAAGACACCGTGCGTGCGCGCGCAAAACTCATTGCAACGCGCCAGTCGGGTGCCGTCGAACACACCATGCGCCTCGAGGATCAGGCGGTAACGAGCAAGCAGGTCAGCAAGGAGCTTCTTGAGCGGCGCATCGAGGAATTGATGCGCCGCCCTGCCCGCCTTTGGGATGATAAATGACGGACCCGTACCACGCCGACGACCACGCAACACCGCTCACGCCGGCAGAACGCGACGGGCTTATTCCGACCCACGTCACCTTGCGCGGCGAGTTGAACGAACTCGAACAAAAGAACATTGCGGAAGCCGATAGCTGGGCTTTTGTCCGCAAGCGCGGCGTTCTCGGCGAACCTTTTCTGCTCGGCCTTCATCGGCGAATGTTCAAGCGCGTTTGGCGTTGGGCGGGAAAGTATCGCAAAAGTGACCGCACCAATCTGGGCGTAAAACCTCACCTCATCCAGCCAGAATTAAGACAGGCTATCGACGATGCGCAGTACTGGATCGATCACAACTCCTATCAGCCCGATGAATTAGCGGTGCGTTTTCACCACCGGATAGTGGTCATCCATCCGTTTCCAAATGGAAACGGGCGCTGGTCGCGAATGGCGGCGGATTTGCTGATTGTTAAGCTAGGTGGTAACCGCTTCACCTGGGGCCGCGCCAATCTTCAAGAAAAAGGCGATTTGCGGAGGGCCTATATCGACGCATTACAGGTGGCCGACAAGCACGATTTCACCGCGCTTATTGCCTTCGCACGTTCGTAAATAGAGACGCGGGCTTGTGAACATCGAGGGACTATATTCGTGGGTTACAAGACCGCTCTTTCGGACAAATGGGCAAGATCCGGATGTGCGGGATGATGGAAGTCACATCGACGTAAATGAGACGATCGATAAGACGGTCTTCGACCGCTGGCGCTCTGATCCATCCTATCGGCCACAAAACATTCTTGAATGGGCCGGGCGCAAAAAAGTGGATCCGGCCAAGTTGACGAATTCTGTGCGAACCGATGATCCCAAGGTAGAAATACCCGATTAATATTAGAGTAAGGGCGGGAAGGACTAATTTTTCCCTAGCCCGATCTTCTCGCAAAACTGATGAAATAAGTATTCGAGAAGAATGGTGACGTGTTCACTCCCAAATCGTTTAGCCAATCCAAGCAGGATGACAAGTTCTAATAGAAAAATGCAGACGACGCCTACCCAAGACAGGTGTTGAAACACGGCCATATCAATAAGAACGGTGCCAATGGCGATTGCATAAAATCGGTCCTCTTGCTGACCATCCATTTCTTTTTGAAGTCGCTGCTCAAGCGCGGCTGCGCTCTCGTCAACCGGCAACGGCGGACTGGCGTCAGCCCCGCGCGAAAAAACTTCGGAAAGTGGCTTATTAGCCGGTGGCGACCCACCAGCCTTAGGCGGCTCGGGGCTCGGTTCGCCTTCGGTACTCATCCAGAATGTCCTCGTCTGGAATGGTTATGCCGAGACTACCCGGCTTATAATTCTTTGCCCAAGCGCCGTCCTTCCAGTGGGTAATTGCCACCAGTTCACCCGGCTTCTTGCCAGCTAAGAATGTGCAGACGTTGTGAAGTGACATTTCGCGCAGACCGTCGTTCGGACGGGGCTCGCCAAAAAATACATCTTGAATTGGATTCGCGCCGAACATACGCACGCGACGATAAACGTCAGGTACAACGGGACCGTAATCCCACGCTTCAAAGTCCGCATCGACGAGCCGAGCGCCGTTATTCTCGCCCATGAAAATCATCTGAGCGAGGTACATAATTTTCTGTAGGCCGAGATTTGTGATTTTCCACGAGCCGTGCTCGCAAATCTTACGGGCCGCCTGATTTGCTGTTAGTGGCATGGGACCCTCGATGGTTCAGTCCGCATAGTGCAGCATTTAGGTAAACTGTCGCTGAATCGCAACCTTAATCGGTGGCCCATATGGTAATGCGGACTGCCTATTTCGGCCAGTATCGACATTCTCGGTAGTTGGTCATGTCAATTAAGGCCTACCTAATGGGCTAGCTCGAACGGCGGCATATTTGTCGAATGGCGCACTCAAAATCCATTCACCGCCTAACTCAGGAAGCGCGATGCCACCGGCCGGACCGTTTCCTAACGCGACAACCACGAAAATATGCGCCGCCACGAATGTACGGGTCCGGCGCTGCCGCCGTCGCCGGCCCAATGAAACCGGTCACATCTCGGATTTCAACTGCGGTCAAATGCCATCCGCCGGAGAAGACTACTATGTCGATAGTCTCTCGACCCAGAACGGCGGCGCGTGTCATCGCAGCAGGGAGGCGCGGTCACGTTCGGGTTCGTCGTCCGGACAGTGGAAACCAGCGTTGTCAGCTCTGCTTGTGAGGGTTAAAAGAACGCAGCAAAATAGAAGGTTGCCAGCGGTCACGTAGCGCGCCTCTATTACTTCAGCTGCTTTCGGATGTTCTTGAGGCGTTCAAGAAGCTCGTCGTAAAGTATGAAGCTGATATTTTTCAACGCGACGCCGAGTTTGCGGAAGTCCGCCGCCTCCTTTGGTGTCTTGAACTGCTTGCTGGATCCGCCGACGATATAGCCGCGCGGGCGCACAACGACGATGTTGATGCCCTTCTTCCTCCGGACCGCCCTGGCGTATTCATCTCCATTGCGGACCACCTCGTCGATATAATTCTCGATCTGAGAGATCGCCTGGGCAACCTCGGGACGCCAATAGTAGTTCTCGTGACTGGCGTCGTAGGCGAGGAGCTGCGTGTCGTGACGCTTGATTTCGAACACGTCGACGAATCCGAGAACATCGACGAGAACGAAATCGGGGTAGCTTACGCTGATGCTTACGTTTTGCTTTTCGATCGACGCAACATAGTTCGCCATGAACTTGAATACCTTTCCTTCGAGAAAGATCTGCCACTCGTGCTCACGGAGCGTCGTCTTCTTCAAATTCCGCTCGAACTCGGCGATGACATCGTCGAGAAAGATTCGGTCTGTGATCTTCTTCGTCCTGCTGAGTAGCAAATCACGTCCGGCCTTCACCCCCTTCTTCTTTCCCTTGGCCGTCTCCGCAAAGATGGCGGGGAAAAACTCGTTAAGCCGGTTCAGATCATCCTCGTTGAGCTTTTTGGTCACATTCTTGCGGCGGAGCAACGCCGCGATCTCCCCGCCCCGGTAATCGTCGAACGTGGGAGGAGCGATCTTGATGCGAGTAGGAAACTTAGTGCTGAGGAAAGAGCCTACGGCCGTCCGCAACTCAGTATTGTTCTCCTCGTTAATCTGGCCGAGTTTCACCATGAGATTTTTCACGTCGCTGTACGGAATGGTGACAACAGTCCGGCCGAATGCACGCTTGATCGACTTGCTGGCGCTGTTGGCGATAACGAGTTCCAACGGCTGACCGGGTCCGAACTGGCGGCCCAAGACCGCCAGGAGAAAAATGCCCTTGCGACCAAACCCGTAGCCGCGCCGGTTTAGGAATAGACCGGTCGGGAGGCCTTGAAAGCCGGCCAATGTAATGGTGGGAAATGTGCCGCTCTCACCGCCGCGGTTGTGATAAATCGTCTTCTTCGCACGGCTGTGGACTTCATATACGCAGTAGGTCTTGTCCTTACTATCGTAGACCTTCGTGACGTCTCCCGACGATGCTGGCTTTCCGCGCCTCATAGCTGCAATGCTCCGGCTGTGTGGGAGGACACTCTGCACCGGGAGTTTTGATATCAGATTCGCGGCAATGACGGTGCACCGCCCCGCGCAACCAGCCTTCATCTATTGAGACCCGCGGAACATCCATGTGAGCGGAAAGAGAGCCCGGCGGACCGGGCCGCTCGAAACCGGCCGTTCATATTATGCGTCATGAAACCGCCAACTGGTGCGCAGGACCAGACCTTGCGTTCATAACCGGCACCACAAAAAGCCGCGGGGCTGAACAATCACCTATGCTGCATTGATGGACATCTTCAGCAGCCTCGTGACGCGAGCCTTGGCCTTTTCGTACTTCGCCCCTGCCTCATCGTAGGCCTTGAGCGTTTCAGGCGTCGTCATTGTCCCCGGCTTCGGCGCCGCGGCGGTCATGGCGTCGAAGGCCTTTGCCGCCTCCGCTTGCGCCTCCCTGACCACAACGTCCCAATTGCCGACTTCGGCAGGTTGTCCAAACAGCCGACACCGGCTGGGATGGATCCAATCGCCGCCGAGCCAAAGCCGCGGCGCAGCNNGTGTCACCGCCGCCGCGACAGCGCGCGGCTCATGCGTTGCACGGACCGCGATTGCGGGACACGGCGGTTGTTGGCCAACAGTTCGCGCGCCGCTGCCGCAGCGGCGTCGGCGCCGGCGGCCTGCACGTCGAAGAGCCAATCGACGCGTTCCCACGGTTGTTCGTCGGCGTACACCGTGTCGGCAACCTTCATGCCGTCGTTAACAGAATCTGCCGTCAGGTCCGGATCGCGGGAGAGCTTCTTCACGCTCAGGGAGACCATGTCGCGGAAGTCCGTTGCCGTAAGCCACCGCACCTCGGGCAGACCCAGGTCCTCAAACGCCCGCTGCGTGACCCTTTTGATGCGGCGGTAGAGTGCATGCTTCACTCGGTCGGTGCGTTTGGGTTCCCGCACCATGGCGGGCAGGTGTTTGAGTCCGTAGACGAAGAGATAGGGACTATCGATCCCGTCGAGCATACGCAGCCGCGCCTTCCAGAACTCCTCGAGGTGGCCACGGAGACCCCATTGGTCGCGCAACCGCCGGAAGACGCCGTAGCGCACGGCGGCGCCGTCTCTGTTCTTGAAAATTTTCTTGGGCGCGTCGATGTTCCAGCCCAGACGGTCACGCTTGACATGGCCGGTCCGAAATCCCGGATGCCACTCGATCTGGACCATCGTCTCATCACGGAATGGCGCTTGAACTCTGATCCCGCAGAGGACCAGGTCCTGAAGAGCCGCGTCGGCCTCGGGCGTTCCCTTGGGCAGCGCGCGCCACTTCCTCTCCAATTCGCCGATGGCGAGCTTCGCGACCGCCTTCGGCTCCTTTACTCGGGTGAGGACGGGCACGCGGCGGTGCCGATCGAGTTTCCGCGTCGCACGCTTCCGCAGGGACTTGGCCCTACTGCGGTAGGCGGCGTACACTTCCGCGCAGTGCGCGCGCCATTTTTCATCGCTTCGGCCCGACCATCCTAGCTCCCTGCGCATCATGGCGCTCTGGACGATCCAGCCATTCGAAGGCGCCCAGATGCGCGCCCACTGATCCATGTCCTGAGCGTCGAAGATCGAGTTCACTGGCTTTTCGCCCGGCGCCGTGGTGCGCGCGATGCGGAAGTCGATGTACCGCTCGACGAAGGCCGGATCCTCGAACATTGCGAAGTTCAGCAGCTCCTTCCGGCCGCCGTTGCGAAGAAGCTCGACGCCAAATGCGAGTCCGCCCTGAACGAGGCGCATCTCCGCCGACTTGTCGTTCCACGTAGACTCCAGACGGGTCCATCCGGAATGTCCTTCCATGTGGTGTTTGCGGCATTGCTCCCACTGCCTACGCAGCTTCGCCGGCCAGTCCTTGTGGTGGAAGCCGTAGCTCGGGCCGCGCCGAGGCTTACGCTTCCGCTCCTCAAGAACCTTCGCCTCGCACTCCGGCCGTAGCTTTTCGACGATACGCTGTTGGGCCTTGAGCGTGCGGCGGCGGAAGTTGCGGGGNNCGCGCGCAGGCCACGACCAGCTTGTCCTGCTCTTCCGTGGGGCAGTAGTAGCCAAGCGCCCAGCTGTTCGTCAGACCCGCGCGTGCGCCGATCGCCAGGTCGAGATCCACGTAGGTCCAGCCGGCGAATTTGACCACATAGGCCAGGCGTCCAGCGAAGTCGTCCGGCGCGCCGTTTTCGGAAAGGACGCGACGCAGACAATCCTGCGCGTAGCCGATCTCCTCGCGTATGGCCTTGTTCAGCTTGCGCTTGGCGGCGAAGTCAGACAGTTGAGCCGAGGC
>PKZC01000442.1 GCA_003132905.1 Bryobacterales bacterium
ATGCCATCCTGCCCCACAACCAAACTGGCCCACTAACGTTTTGCTTGATGTTGGATTGATTCAAGAGTTTCGAAGAGGCGACGGAGTGATTTCGGGTCTGAGTTACTTCTTCTTGGGCGGCATTTCGTACAGGTAGATCAAGTGCCCGCGGGCTTCGGGCAAGTCTTTATCCACCGTTTTGGCTTTCCAGCCAGGGACCGCATAGTCGTGCGAGACGACGCGCGCTCCGTTTCTCAAGTATTTCTCCAGGTTGGGCCGCAGAATCTCATTCGAATCGGTGGCCAGGTAGATAGTCACTACGTCGGCGGAGCTGAGGTCCACTTGCATGAAGTCGCCATGAATCACCCGCGCTTGGTTCTGCAGCCCAAGCCTACGGATTCGGTCATTGGTGGAATCCACTAGCGCATCCGAAATCTCGATGCCCACGGCTTTGGCGTGGAAGCGCTGCACGGCGGTGATCAGGATACGGCCGTCGCCGCTACCCAGATCGTAGAGTGTCTCGCTTGACTTCAGATCCGCCAGCTCCAGCATCCGATCCACAATCTGCTGCGGCGATACAACATAGGGCGCCAGGCTGTTGGAGTAATGCTTGGCGTGCGCTGTCTGGCCGTAGAGCAAACCCTGCGAAAATGCAGGGATTGCGCACAGTACTAATCCCGCAACTAATACTTGACCTGATTTCCGCATAACCCCTACTGAGTTGAGATGGATGAAGTCTGTTTCCCGTTCCTCGATTTTACAATACGGGAAACCATTTCCGATACAGCAAACCATAGATCCCGAGGATGCGTGATGGTATATTCGTAGCCGCGGAAGAAGTGTACTGTATGGCTGATAGCGTCCTTCCAGGGCACTGCCTGCGGATTGAGGTTGTAATTCATGTAAAACACGGGAAAATCGACCTCCGCGGCGTCCTTGAGGGCCTCTTCGGGAGGATTGGCGTCCAGCAGGATCTTGGGGCCGGCAAAAACCAGCGCATCCGGATGGTCTTGAGGACCGGCCGTCATCTCTTTGCGTACTAAGGTAGTTAGGAAGTCCGTGTCGCCGTGCTTGTCGCCCAAGCGTTTCAGATCGACGGTCCCCAGATTCAAGGTGTTGAGCGCCGTTCCCAAAGCCGGAAAATCGATCCGGCTGGCGCCATCCTGGCGATAAAGCACCTTTTGTTCCTGCATGTTGAAGGCAACAATCGAGAATTTTCCGATGCGCGGATCGCGCGCAATGGTCCTCAAGATCGAAACTAGCGCCGTGGTATCCAGCGGCTGAAGCGCAGCCGATAGGGAATTCTGCGGCGCGAAATTCACCAGTACTTTGATGTTGAGCGGCGGGTCCAGATGCGGAGCTGAATCGGAAGGCCCAGGCTGGACGAGAGGCTCCTCCTTAAACTCTTCGCCACCGGCCCGCTGGATGGCTTGGGGCGGAAGGGCCAAACTCATGGGCCGGTCTTTGGATCCCAGAACAGCTTCGGAATCCCAATTGGAGGAACACACTCGCTCGGTGCGGTCGCGCATCAGCCAATCGATGTGATAAGAACCTTCGCCGACATCGAATGCCCCCTGCAGGTACGCGTCGCCCTTGGCGTCTTCCTCGATAGGCGGGACGCGCACATGCTGGGTGAAGTAGACCGGCTCGTCAAGATGCCCATCCGGCGAGACACGAAACACGATATTGAGAGCGTTCTCGTTGCCGGCTAATTCCCTGAGCGGCACGGTGACCTGATATCCGGCGTGGAACTTGAGATCGAACCCGAGGGTGGGTTTACTGGGAGTAACGGTACAAGGCAAATCCTTGCGTTGTTCGCCGCCTTCCAGCACCGCCAGATCCGTATTGAAGATGTTGGCGCGCTGGTGGGGCCCCGAACCGTGGATCAACATTTGGGCACGAACCGGCATAGTGCTCAATGTAAATGCGGCCAGTAACCATGGACCGCCGAGTTGAACGAACAAACAGGGTCTCTGCATACCCTCTTTACTCACTCTCACGCTAAGGCGCAAGCCGGAACTGCGCCGTCGGGATTGTTCCCTATTGTACAACCAGACTCATCAGGTACAAACAAAAAATTACCTGAGCGCCACGCTCACTGAGAAGTAATCGGGCGGTGTCTTCTTTCTCAAGAGATCAAACGCTCCGGAAGATTCAATAACAAACGGTGAGGCGCAGTAAGAACGAGACCTGAGACACGAATTTCTATGCTACAGTGCATGGATTATGGCATCGCGCAGCGTTAACAAAGTAATTCTGGTCGGCCATCTGGGCAGAGACGCCGAGACCAAGTTCACTCCGGCGGGCGTGGCGGTCACCAAGTTTTCGGTGGCCACAAATCGGCGCTGGAAAGATCAACAGAGCGGTGAATGGAAAGAAGAGACCGACTGGGCCAACATTGTTTTGTGGCGCCAGGAGAATCTCGCTAACTACCTGACCAAGGGCAAGCAGGTATTCGTCGAGGGCCGGCTGCAGACCCGCAGCTATGACGACAAAGACGGCAAAAAGCAATATATGACCGAAGTGGTAGCCGAAGATGTGATCCTGCTGGGTGGACGCGGCGGCGAGGGCGGCGAGGATTCCGGTCGTACTGCTCCGGTGTCGATGCCGCGCAGCGCAGCACGCCCGGCTGCGGTAGCCGAGCCAATGGATCAGGGGATCACTGACGACGACGTTCCGTTCTAAGTATGGTCTCGGGGCCGTCAGATTTCCCGTGCAGGTCATTACTGCGCGGGACTGAAAATCGTGACTTGGTCGAGTGTGATGGTTGAAGTTCCTTTGTTTTGAAGTTCAAGATTGAACAGCTCGGCGTAAACGCTGAAGATAGCCCCGCCCGCATCCAAATAGGCGAAAGTGCCTGCATTCGCGGTCGCTATGTCGGTAGTGGCATTCAACCCTTGCCAGCGGGCCTCCAGCACCAAGCCCAAAGCGGCCATCGAAGTGGTCGCGGCAGTGCAGGCGGTGCATAGGACCGTGACCGCTACTGTGCTGGAGGAGGAGTAGTCCACGTTGGACTGAATGATAACGTTCTTGCCGGCTGGAATAACCACGTCCTGGTACACCTCGGAAGTTCCGGGCGCCGTTGACGTGCTGGCCGACGACTTGGAACGGGCCCTCAACACGTAGGGATTGGCTCCGGTGGACCTTTCGGTCGCGGCACCTTGATTTTTTTCAGTTCCGGCACCTCGCTCATCCGCGGCGAAGGACGATGCGATGGAACAGAACGCAAGAAGTACGGCTGTGCAGGCTGCTAGCGTTTTCATATTTACCGTAGAGCGGGTGCAATCGCTGGGCCTTTTGGCTGATCCAGCAAAATGAGCGACTTCTCGCGGTAGGAGGGGTGTTCCCATGGGAAATAGGCCGTCTGAGTGGCAGAGTTTTGGCGGCAACCACGAATCGCTTGTACGGCAAATATCTCTTGAAACCGGTTTCTGCCTGCAGCGCTCTGGTCTGTCCTTCACGGCGATCCGGGTAACGTTTTGAAAAGCTAGAGTATTACCCAATCCTGCCGATAGCTAAGCATGGATGTCCTCGTCGCCCGACAGGCCATCTTCGACCGCGAGCGTCGCGTGTACGGCTATGAGCTGCTGTTTCGCTCCGATGCCGGACGAAATGAGTTCGACGGCACCGAAGCCAGCCTCGCCACGAAACAAGTGTTGGCCAATAGCTTGCTCGTCATTGGACTCGAAAATCTGTTCGGCGCCAAGAAAGCTTTCGTGAACTTCGGCCGCGGACCTCTGCTACAGGGCTGGTATGCGTCGCTGCCGCGCGGCAGCAGTGTGATCGAGCTGCTCGAAACCGTGGAGCCAGACGCTGAAGTGCTCGAGGCTTGCCGCAATCTCCGCAAAGAAGGCTATCAGCTCGCACTCGACGACTTTATGTTTCGGGCGGGCTGGCAAAACCTGCTCGACGTGGCCGACCTGGTCAAGATCGAGATCCAGAGCATTCCTCGTCCCGAGCAAAAACTGCTCGTGCGCTCCTGCAAAGCAAGGGGGCTGCAACTCCTGGCCGAGAAGGTGGAGACCCACGAAGAATTCGAGTGGGCGCGGCAATCCGGTTACGATTACTTCCAAGGCTATTTCTTTGCCCGCCCGGTGATCGTACAGGGCCGGAAGATCCCGGCCGCCAAACTCCATTGCTTGCGGTTGCTGCAGGAAGCGCAACGCCCGGAACTGGATNNAACTGATCCTGGAAGACGTCTCCCTCTCTTATCAATTGCTGCGCTACGTCAACTCGCCTTTGTTCGCGTTGACCAGCAACATCCGGTCCATTCGTCAGGCATTGCTCTATTTCGGCGAGACCGAACTACGCAAATGGATTGCCCTCGCCACGCTCGCGCGTACGGCGGAGGATAAACCGAGCGAGCTGATCCGCCACTCACTGGTGCGAGCCCGATTCTGCGAATCGGTAGCCCGGCTGGCGGAAAGGGGCCTGGACCAATCCGCGTTCCTCACCGGTCTGTTCTCGCTGCTGGATGCCTTGATGGACCGGCCGCTCGAAGAGACTCTGGCGGCCATGTGCCTGGCGCCTGAAATCGCGGCTGTGCTCAACGGCCAGGCGCCGGAAGGCGGGTCGCTCGCGGGCGTGTACCAACTGGCGCTGGCCTACGAAGCCGCCGATTGGCCGCGCGTCGAACAGATTGCCGGGCAACTCAAGGTTCCCGTCGCCAGCCTCACCGAAATATATTGCGCGTCAGCCAGCTGGGCGAGTCAGGTATTAGATCCCGGAACCGTCGCCCAGCCAGTCTGATTTACCCGCGTTTACCTTTACAAGTCGGCCAGCGCGGCGACCAACGCACCTTTTGCGGAGGCGTGCAGCGGATCGGCCGCAATACGAATTTCATTGGCGGCGATTGGCAGCCCACTCTCTAGCAGCGCCTTCTCAAAACGATCGCGGAAACCCTCCGGCATCGCCGTTCCACCGCTCAGCACGATAGGCAGCGGGCGGCCGGATTTCGGTAAGTTGCGCGAGTTAGAAAACGCCTGCTTCATGCCCTGCACCAGCGACTGGATCATTTCGTCGTAGTACACGCCCAGCACCTGCTGCAGCTTGTCGGCGAAGAAGCCGTTGAAATGGAAAGAGTCCTCTTTGACGATGCGGACGCGGTTGGCGCGCTCGCCGGTGATGGCGGCCGCGCTGCTGTCGATGTAGTCGCCCGCCTTGGGAATGGAGAAGCTGAACACGGGAACCGAGAGATAAGCCACGCACACGTTGCACAGGCCGCCTCCACAGCTGATCCCGATGCCGGTGTAATTGGAGCTCTCAAGTTCGGAGTAAATTACCGCCAGGCCCTCGTTGATGCTTTTTACTTCATAGCCCAGTTCGCTGAGAATCTGGCGCAGCGTGGCTTCGTGATAGGTAAGGTTGTCCTCCGCACCCAACGGCGCGGCCGGAACGGTGAAGCACAACTTCTGCCGATCCTTCACCGGATCCACCAAAGATTCCACGATCTTGCGCAGCATGCCCAGGCTCTCTGGCTCGGCCGGGTTCAGTATGCCTTTGTCCATGGTGCGGCGCGTTTCCACGTTGAGCACGTCGGCGAACCGGTCCGATTCGTTGCCATGCACCACGATATCGGTGCCGTCCACGGTATGCGGCACTTTTTCCTTCTTGAGCACGCTCTCGGCCATCTTGGAAAATGGAATGGTGACGAAAGCGTTCAACTGCGTCTCGTATTGAAACTCTTCGCCCACTCGTTGCGCCAGGCAGATGCGGCTGGTGCCGACATCCAATCCCACCGCGGAATTGTTGACTTTGTCGTTATGTCTCATGACGATTGTCGCTGGCGGTGGCCGCTGCCTTGAGCGCCGCCAATACCTCCTTGTATTTCTTTTGAAGAATGGCTCTGTAACGGGAAACGGGGATGCCGCGCGCCGCCGCCTGCTTTTGCATCTGATCTTCGGCCAGAGCCAGACCTTGCCAGAGGCGAACGCCGGTTGCGTGCATGAATGTAGGATCGTAGTCGAACCCAAACGCATAAATGCTGGGCGGCGGCAGCGCGTAGTTATCGCTTAAACCGATCTCGTGAAATGGAAAATTGCCCGCCCAGTCCGTGTGGTAACCCACCAGCATGTTGTCCGGATTCACTGAAACCTGCGCGTGGGTGACGCAGTTCGATTGCGGAATATGGTATTTGGAACGCAGCATTTCAGTGAGAATGCGTGCCGCGTGAACCTGCGCGGGATTGGCCGAAGGCATGTCGCCCAGCTGGGTCTGGGTCTCAAACGCGATTCCCAGGAAGCTGCTGTTCAGGTTCACGAAGATGTTGTTGCCGTCCGCCCAAACCGAATAGCCCGCGTGATTGGCCACATCGGCCTCCGGAACGATGCGGAACACCTGGCCAAAACGATCGATCAGAAAATGATAGCTATGATTCTGCCCTACCACGCCGATTACGGCCTTGCCGATGCGCTTCAGCCGGGCGTTCTGGTCTGGAGTGAAACGCGCCTGATCGCTTTCGGTGGTGTGATAGACGATGCCCGCGGGCTCAGAACGCCACACCGGCTGCGTCGCATCAATGGCGCCGCGTTGGTAGACCGGATAAAAGACGCGCTTCTCGTTAGGCTTGACGTAGCGATCGTCAATCCGCAATCCATTGCTGAAGGTTTCGAATTCGTGCGTTTGATCCACCAGCCAGACGTTGGGGATCGCGTCGGGCACAGTGACGCCCTGGCTCTCAGCCGTGAATTGCGCGATAGAGTGCGGCGGCAGAGAACCCTTGCTGCCGGATGAGGCCTTGAATTTCGGAATGAGAAGACTGCCGAAGAGCAGCGCCAGGCCCAGCACCGCGAACCTTTTGGCGTGCGAAGACTTCGTAGAGTGTAGAGCCGGTCGGCCTGTCGCCAATCCCATGCTGCCTTGCAAATAGCGCAGACGTGCAACAGGGTCTTGGATTTGTCCTGCCCGTTGTTCGACAAAGAAGCCGACGAGATTGCGAGGGATCAGCCGCACGCCATGCACCCATAGTCTTATCGGCAAATCGGAGAAAAAGCCTTATAGACCCGAGGGGAACACCGCAGGACCCATCAGGGAAACAACTCAGTAGTACTCAATCGGCGGTATTATTCCGTATTAGGAGCACCTGATGCATTTAGGAGGAGTGACGCAATGAAACGCCTGCTCGCATCTTTTGCGGTGTTGCTATCGGTAGCCGCCGCGGCCGAAATCCCTCCCGGCGCGCACGTGCTCCTGCGCATGGAAAACTCGGTCAATACCCGCACGGCTCAGGACGGCGACTTCGTGTACCTGCGGACCGCCGTGCCTATCGCGGTGGACGGCCAGATCGCCGTGCCCACTGGAAGCTACGTGCAGGGCGTGGTTACCGAAGCCAAGCGCAGCGGACGCGTGAAAGGACGGGCGCAGCTGGCCATCCGCCTGGAAACCCTGACGCTCGCGAGCGGGAAAGTCTACAAATTCTCGCCGCACGTCAGAGCGGTGGATGCGGGCGAGACCGGCCAGAAAGTGGTGGGCCCGGAGAATACCGTCGAGCAGTCTTCCAGCCGAGGCCAGGATGCCGAGCGAATCGCGATCCTGGCGGGCAGCGGCGCGGGCATCGGTGGCATTGCCGATCGTAGCTGGAAAGGCGCGGGGATCGGCGCAGGCGTGGGTTCGGCGGTGGGGTTGGCAACGGTGCTGCTCACGCGCGGCAAAGAAGTGGAGCTGCGGCAAGGGTCAACGCTGGATGTTGTTTTCGACCGGCCAGTGACGCTCGAGTGAAGTTGAAACGAGTCTGTGTATTCTGCGGGTCCAGTCTCGGGGTTCATCCAGCGTATGCGCAAGCAGCCGATGAAACCGGACGAATCTTAGCTCAGCGCGGCATCGAGTTGGTCTATGGCGGTGGCAAAGTGGGCCTGATGGGCAGAATTGCCGATGCTTGCCTTGGTCACGGCGGCCGAGTGATCGGTGTGATGCCAAAGGCCCTGGTTGAGAAAGAGATCGGCCATCAGGGGCTCACCCAACTGCGCGTCGTCGCCTCCATGCATGAGCGAAAGGCACTCATGGCCGACTTGGCCGGCGCGTTCATTGCAATGCCCGGCGGCTTTGGAACCTGGGAGGAGTTTTGCGAGGTGCTCACCTGGTCTCAACTTGGCCTGCAGCGGAAAGCCTGCGCTCTTCTCAATGTGAACGGCTATTACGATCCTTTGCTTCGGATGGCGGATCGCGCCGTTGAGCACGGCTTCGTGCGCAATGTTCACCGCGAGCTTCTGCTTTCCGACACGGAGCCGGATCGCCTGCTGGATCGTCTGGCCGGCTACACAGTTCCCTTAGTGGACAAATGGATCGGACCTTCCAACCGTTAGGGCTTTCGACTATTGGCTTAACGAAAGCATGTCCATTACCTCCAGATATTGTTGCGTTCCGCCTATAGATCAAGTGAAGATGAGCCAAATGGCAAACGGGACGCAGTAGTCTAATAAAGAGTATCAATTGGTCGTCGAGAGCGGGGTACAGAGAACACTGATTTGAAAAACATAGGTACAGCGGCAAGCCAGACCTCGCGATGGACTGAAATGCTTAACTTCTCGAAGCCACGTCTGTGGGCACGAATACCCACAGGGGAAAATCACGGCTCAATCGAGTCGCCCAATTTGCCGAATATGTTAGTCTACGACCATGAGTGCCGCCGTGGATAATCTCGTTGGACTCACAGCGGCGCAAGCGCTCGGCGTGCTCCTATCGTCGTTACAAGATGTAAAAGAAGTTCGCCTCGCCGAATGTCGACCCCTGCCTCCTCTTCAACTACGTCTGAATTTTACAGACGCCGAGCGCCTGGTTTTTGAGAGGGCTCTCACGCTTCGCTCCCACACTGGTCTCTCGTTCTGGGACGCCGCTTTGCTCACACTTCCAGAGGTGCCCGGGGCGATGAGGCTGCTTGATGCGGCTACAGCTCACGTGTCTTTCCACGGACACGAGATTCCGCTCTCTTGGTGTTCAGCTGCAGTCGGCGGGATTGAGCAGGCGTGCTCCGAATTCGTAGACACAAGCGGAGCCAGTCTGGCGTTCCTCTCGGAGGTGGTCTGCCATGATGGGTCACTGCGCCATCTACCGATGATCGACTTTCACGCGTTCAAATCTCTCCCCAACCAGCAAATCGTAGAAGCTGTCGCAAAGCGGTTATTTCCGAGCGGCTCCATTCTCTTGGAATCCGGAGAATCCTACCACGCATATGGCACTGAGCTGCTAACCGAGGCGGAATTCCGGGGCTTTATGGGCAAGGCTCTGTTATGCGCACCGATCGTTGATCGGGCCTACCTAGCGCATCAGATAATCGAGGGCCGCTGCGCTCTCAGGCTTACTCCGGGTGGGGGCAAGTCCTGCACTCCTAAGGTGATAGCAGTTCTGTAAGGCTAGCGTGCATAAGGCCGGCAAAGGGAAAGAGTTCGCGGACACATGCAAGCGCCTCATCTCAGCCGAGCGCCTCCGGTTGACCCGTGTTAAGGGTCGATCTGATCTCGACGCGCGTACCGAATTCGAAAACGACTTTGATCGCGTTGTTTTTAGCTCTTCGTTTCGTCGGCTACGCAACAAGGCTCAGGTCTTTTCGTTGGATCCGCACGATTTCGTTCGAACTAGACTCACTCATTCAATTGAGGTATCAACAATTGGCAGGTCGCTCGGAGAGGGTGCCGCAGCGGGTTTGGTTCGCGAATATCCTGAATTCAACGACCTACTTCCATCGAGGCTTACGGCGGACGTAGGCACCATCGTAGCGACTGCCTGCCTGCTACACGATATAGGAAATCCTCCGTTCGGTCATTCTGGAGAAAAAGCGATTGGAAAATGGTTCGCGGGGAACGTTGATGAAGGGAAGAAGTTGAAGCTTAGTGATAAGCAGGAGCGCGAGGATTTGATGATGTTCGAAGGAAACGCGCAGGGTTTACGAATTGCAACCCGGCTCCAGTGGACCGGAGACGACTTTGGCATGAACTTGACGGCTGCGACGCTATCAGCCTTGATAAAATATCCTTGCTCGTCGAATGAGATGAGGACTGACGGGTCAAAGTCATTGAAAAAGTTTGGCTATTTTAAATCCGATACAATCGCGTTCGAAAAGATTCGATCGTTTACAGGTCTAGTTGAACATCAACGGAATCCGCTTACGTATCTCATGGAAGCCGCAGATGATATCGCGTACGCGACCGGCGACATAGAAGATGTGTTAAAAAAGGGCTTCGTTGACTACGCAACGATCCGCGCAATGCTAGAGGCAACGAAAAATGACTCTAAGAGGTGTGTGGAGAAATTCTTAGACAAGCCTTACGATGAATTCTCCGGGCTTGCCCCAGGTGAACGACGACAATTAGCCATTCAACGCTTCTGTCAGATGGCGATCAGATTGATGATGAAGTCAGCGATACAGGCTTTCCTCGCTAATTTTAGCTTGATCATGGATGGCTCCTTTAACGAAGATCTTGTTGGGGCAATGTCGATGAGCGACCTTTGCCAGACGCTTAAGGCAATAATGGAGCAGCACGTATATTCTCATGTTGAAATTGCCTACCGTGAGCAAACGGCTAGGAGTGTAATCGGTGGTCTTCTAGAAGCAATTATCGAAGAACTGCAGGACCGCCCCGACGGTGCACTTGCTAAATCGACATATCGCGACGCCCCGATACACACGGGTGAAAGTTATGGCGCCAGCGAAAACTACCGGATCGCACAGCGAGCTACCGACTACATTGCGGGAATGACTGATGGCTATGCACTCGCGCAATTCCAGCGAATATCGGGGATGCGCGCAATCTTCTAGGGGCGACGGCGGGAATTTCGCCTCCGCTCTGAGACGCTTGACATCGGTCAGGTGACAACACCAAGCCACACGGCTTCGCGTGGGCTACCAGTTGGCTTCTACCGCCCCCGTCGCTATGAGGGAACCTATTCAGTTAAACAGCGCCGCTCAAACTTCGCAAGAGGCTGCCAAGGGCGACCATCAGGCTCAGCGGCTATTGGCACGAGAGTCCGCAAAATCGGGCGTCAAGTAAACCTTCACTCACCTTTACTGCTTGGCTGGTGACAGCTTTCCGTGCACCGCAACGTAGTTCTGGACGCGGCTGTGCTTGCGGCCGTAGCTCAAGTAAATCGCCATTCCAATAATCAGCCAGATCACTAGCCGGATCCAGGTGGCCAGCGGCAGGAAAATCATCAGGATTAGCGATGCTACGATGCCGAGGATCGGTACCAAAGGCACCAGCGGAGTCTTGAATGGCCGGTGCAAGTCCGGGCGTCGCACTCGCAGCACCCACACACCCGCGCACACGATCACAAATGCCAGCAGAGTACCAATGCTGGTCATTTCGTTCAAAATGCCAATGGGCAGCATGGCCGGAAGGAAAGCCACGAAAACACCCACCACGATGGATGAGATCCAGGGAGTCCGGAAGCGCGGATGCACGGCGCCTGCCCAGCGTGGCAGCAGGCCGTCCCGCGACATGGAGAAAAACACGCGCGATTGCCCCAGCAGCATCACCAGCATCACGGTGCTTAGCCCCATGATGGTTCCGATCAAGACCAGAAACTCGCCCCACTGCACACCGGTTTCGGCCATTCCGAGCGCGATGGGCGCGCCAACATTCAATCGTGTGTAGCTGATCACTCCGGTGAGCAGGCCCGCCGTCACGATGTAGAGAACGGTGCACAGTGTCAACGATCCCAGGATGCCCATCGGCATGTCCTTCTGTGGATTCTTGGCTTCCTGCGCCGCGGTGGAAACAGCGTCGAATCCGATGTAAGCGAAAAAGATTTTGCCCGCGCCGCGCAATACGCCCGACCATCCAAATTCACCCGTGACGCCGGTGTTGGGCGGAATAAACGGGGTCCAATTGGCTTTGGCTTGGGACAGATGATGCAGCACGAAGCCGGCCGCGATCGCGATGAACACCAGCACGGTCCCCACTTTGACGCACACGATTACCGTGTTGATGGTGGCCGATTCCTGGATGCCAATCACCAGGATGGTAGTAACCACCGCGATGGCCAGAAACGCGATTATGTTAAACACTGCTGTGGCTTGCGGAAGCGTTGCGGCGTTCACGCCCGCGGGCAGGGAAGCGATGGGCTGCCACATGTGCCGGTAATAGGCCAGCTGCGTTCCCGGGGTGGCGATCCATTGCGGCGGCAAGTCGATACCCAGGCGCGCCAGCAGTTGCACGATGTTGGCTGACCAGCCGGAAGCCACCGTCGCCGCGCCAAAGGCGTACTCCAGAATCAAGTCCCAGCCGATGATCCAGGCGAAGATCTCGCCTAGCGTGGCATAGCCGTAGGTATAAGCCGATCCAGCGATGGGAATCAGGGAGGCAAATTCGGCATAACACAGGCCGGCGAAAGCGCATGCGATTCCGGCAAAGGTAAAGGACAGTACAATAGCGGGTCCGGAGTTTTGCGCCGCCACCGATCCGGTAAGGACGAAGATACCGGTTCCGATGATGGCGCCGATGCCGAGCGCGATCAGGTTGGTTACCCCGAGGGCGCGTTTGAGCGTATGCTCGCCCTGTTCGTCGCACTCCTCCTGAATCATGTCGAGGGGCTTTTTGACGAAAAGATCAGGCATGGTTTGTGTGCAGCGTAACACAAAGGGGACGCACCTGCGCAAATCGGCGTTGCGAGGTCTACGCTGGAGGCCGTGACGGCGTGGACGCCGAATTACATTTCTTCAAAGCTCTCGAGGAATTGAGCGTCGGTGGGTGTCTCGCCTAAGCCCACGGTTTTCCGGGAAGGGGTGTGGGGCGCTGGTGCAGTGGATGCAGCCGACGCACTGGATACGGCCGAATTGAGCGCACGCAATCCGGAGCCGGGTAGCGGCCGATGCGGCTTCGCGGACAACGCCGGTCGCTTGGCGGACGGCGGCCTTCTGACACTTGCTTCGACGTTGCTCTCCACCAATCGAGAGAGCTTGGTTACTGCCTGTTGCATGGCCTCGGCCTGCGCCGATAACTCTTCGCTGGCCGAGGCGCCTTCTTCGGCGCTGGCCGCGGTGCCTTGCGTTACTCGATCCATCTGTGCGATCGCTTTTGAGATCTGCTCAATGCCTCGGGCCTGCTCCTGGCTGCCCAGGTTCACTTCATCCACCAGCGTTTTCACCTTCACGGTGCTGTCGGTGATGGCCCGGATCACATCGGACACGCGCTGCAGGCGGGCGCTGCCTTCATTGGATTTCGCGATGGATTCTTCAATCAGGGCCGAGGTGTCCTTGGCGGCCTGCGCGGAGCGTTGAGCCAGGTTGCGCACTTCGTCGGCCACGACAGCGAATCCCATGCCCGCTTCGCCAGCCCGCGCCGCTTCCACGGCGGCATTCAGCGCCAGGATATTCGTCTGGAACGCAATCTCGTCGATCACCTTGATGATCTTCGAGATCTTATCGCTCGATCCGGTGATCTCCTGCATCGACTGCACCATTTGTTCCAGCGTCTGGTTGCCTTCGGTGACGCGCCGATCCACATCGGTCATCAAGGTTGCCGCAGTTGCGGAGTTCTCCGCGTTCTTGCGAGTCATGGACGTGATCTGTTCACTCGAGGCAGACGTCTCCTCCAAGGACGCGGCTTGCTCGGACGATCCCTGCGCCAGTGCCTGGCTGGATGAGGCCACCTGAGCCGAAGCGCTGGCAACTTGTCCGGCGCCTTCCAACAATTCGCTCACGGTCTGGCGCAATGTACGGCTGAGGCTGCGGACGAACAGAAAAAGCACGCCGCTTCCCAAACTGATTGAGATAATCAAAACCAGCCAGGTCAACCACTTCATCCGCGCGCCCGTTGCCGCGGCTTCGGCGGCGTATTTCACGCCATTCTTGCGGTAGTATTCGGTCTCGGCGCTGATCGCGTCTCTAGCGGCAGTCAGGATCGGACTGCCCACGCTAAACAACCGGTACGCCTCCTCGTTCTTCTGGCTGGAGCTGACTACTGCGACTTTATCCCACAGATCGTAATAGCGCTGCAGAGCCGGATCGATCTGCTGATTGAGCTGGCGCTCTTCGTCGCTGTAGATGGCGGCTTGAATGGCCTTCATGCCGGAGCTGATTTCGCCCTTGACTCTCTGAATCTCCTGATCCAGGTGCTGTTTATCTTTTGGATCGTCGGCCGAGATATGCCGCCACATATCCCCGCGTACTTCCAAAAAGGCGCTCTCCACTTTATCGCAGGCTAGAACACCAGCCAGAGCGTCGTCTGAGAGCGCAAGCACTGTTTTGTCATAGCCTCTTAACCCGATCAGCGAGACGGTTCCCAATACCACCGTTAACCCGATGAGCAGCGCGCCGATCAGCGTCAGCTTTTTCCCGACCGTCAGTTGCGATTCCATAGGTTTCCTGGAAAGCTTATCGGGCGCTGCAGGGATTTTTGAGAGTTTAGTTACCGGGAGGCCTTAGCCAGAAATTCGCTGGACGGAATGGTCCAGCCAAAATAAGATTCGATGTTGAAAAGAGTGGCCTCCCGCACCGCCGGCGGGCCAGCCGCCATGCTCGCATCCGTGATGAGAATCGGCCAGTAATCCAGGAAAAACGCGTCGCGCAGCGTTGATTCCACACATACATTGGTCGCAATGCCGGTAAAAAAGAGATACCGGACGCCACGACCCTGCAATTCGGCGTCGAGAGGGGTCCGCGAAAAGCCGCTGTAACGCGTTTTGACGATCACTATGTCGCCCGGTTGCGGGGCCAGCTCATCCACAATTGCGAAATCCCAGGTGCCCTCGGTCACCAGTTTGCCTTTTAGCTCCGGCCTGGAATTCATCATCCGGATGCCCAGCTCCTTGTGCCAATTAGGCGATTCGGGGCCGCCGCTGTCGCTCAAATCCGCCTTATAACCCATCTGCAGATAGACCACGGGTATTTGGGCGCGGCGAGCGGCTGACAAAATCCGGCCGATCACACTGACAACGGCGGGAGCGCCGGAAAGATCGGCGCCTGCGATGTCGAGCATGCCATCTTTACTAGCGAAAGCATTTTGCATGTCGACCACAACCACGGCCGACTGGCTGAGATCCACATCCACCGGTTCCGGCTTGGCTTCGAGTTTGGGCATCGCTGGGTGGCGCTTCCCAACTACTTTAAACCAATGCGGGATGTCGGATGTGCGATGTTGCGCCGCTTAGCTTCCTCTTCTCCTGCTGCAACGTATGTACAGCCATCAGCGCGCCGATGGGATGCGCCCCCACGGCCGCCAGTGCATCGGCGTCTTGGCCCGGTTTGTCGCTGTCAATGTGCCGGAATCGGAACGTTTCTTCCAGAGCCGCCGTGTGTTCGGCACTTAAGCCGTATTCAGCCGCGATCGGCCTCACGCTGAAGAAGGCTTGTGCGCGCAGACTGGGCTTGAAACGCAGGTCGTAAAGCAGTTTGTTCAGCCGATACGCCGCCAGCGGCGGGTGGTTATAGAAGTGGTACGGGTGATTGTGGAAAGTATACGGTTTTGGGGGCTCCGCATTCGGCTTCTCGCCGGGATGAAACACCGCCACCGCGTGGCCGTGATGCGTGGTCGGTTGGTAAGAGAGCAGTTCGGTATGTTGCGGTCCCACGGCGCCCAGCACTGCAGCCCAGGGAAGCATCTCGGTGTTTCCCACTTCATCCAACTGCTCCGCGCTCAGATTGAGGAACGAATCGCTGTGGCTGTTCTCGAGTTCCTGCAGGCACCAACGGTCGAAGTCGTAGGCCGGTTTGTAGTATTTCCAAGTACCGGGATAGTGCGACATGCCCCCGCTTGCCAGCACCGCCACGCGCTCGGGCCGCGAAGCGACAATCTCGGCGATGGCCTTTCCCAAAGCCGCACAGCGCCGCGCGCTTGGCAATGGCGGCAAGTAGGTATTGATGAAGATGGGCACTACCGGGATAGCACGGTTCTCCAGCACCCACTCGAAAATCGCCGCGAAGGAATGGCCGAGAGCCGCTTCCTGCGAATAGGCCATGTCGAAATCGCGAGCCACCAGCTGTTCCAGTACCCCTTCGGCGAGCGTCTGATGAATCGGCGGGTTATAGGTTTTTCCCGCGAAGGCCGCGGTGGCATTTTCACACGACAGGATCGCAAACGTCGGAACGCTCTTCAGGAAGAACGTCTCCATATGATCGCTGCCAAACACGATCAACGCATCGGGCTTGGTTTCATCCAGCAATTTTCCCAGCTGGCGCATCGCCGCGATTCCAGCATCCAGTTGCTTGGGGTCTTCTTCCGGCGGCCGCGTAAAAAGCTGCGGTGCGTGCATGGTCGCCATGGCTGCAACAATCTGTCCCATATGTCCTCCTGAGTGACATTAAGGACTAAGGGATTGCAATTTGGAAGCCAACGAATTGGCGTGTAGCGAGCGAAATTTAATGTTTCGTTGCGCGAACGCACGCGTTTTACCTGCGTGAAATAGCTCAGGCGGTCTATCTGCGGCCGCTCGCGGTCTCCATCACTCGCTCCGCCTTAGCGCGCTGCAGCGGCCACATGGTAAAGAAGTCGGCGTAGGCTACCAGGAACGGGAAGGTCACCGATAACAAGGCCGAAGCCAGCCAAATTTCCGATTGATATCCGGGAGGGCCTGGATCCAGCTTGCCGGTTACTACCTGCGTGAGTCCGCGATACATTAGCGCAAACAGGTTGCCCAGGATAATGGCGGTCACGACGTTCAATACGCCCTTGAGTGGCTGCGTGAACTTGGCGAACAGCGACCCTTGCAGCATATTCAGGACGAAGATGATGCCAAAAATGACAGGAATGGGCACCGAGACCAGGAAGGCCACCTGGTCCATCTTCATCACGTCCACGCCGATGTACATGGCCGCGCCGCCGATAATGAGCGACAGCAGGGTCCACACAATCCCGAGCGTAGGTTGCTTCATCAGGGCTGGAAATTTGGTGAACGGCCACAAGTCAAAGCACAGGAAAAGGAACATAGGCGTAATCGCCGTCACGTAAAACACCACGCAGGCCCAACCGCTGAAAAGACCATGCGGATCTTGCGAGGGAACGTAGACCGGAGCGCCTTTCAGGAAGTCGTAATTAAAGAAGATACGAAAAAGGACGTAATTGATGGCGTAACAGGCCACCATCACAGCCACGCCGGCCCCGATTGGATTCTTGATGAGAGCGGTAAACGGCCAGCCGCCCCACATGATAGCAAGGCAGAACATTACCACCACCGAAGCGATCATGCACTGCGTGAATATCGGTGTGGGGGGGCTGACGCTGGTGCCAACACCCATCCAATGCACCAGTGCCACGATGGCGCCGGCCGCTAAAGCAATCAGGCTGAACAGGATGCCACGCACCGGCTGCGAACGCTCGGCTGCGAAGCCCGGCTGCTTCATGCCCCAGGTCACGCCCATCATGATTTCCATCGGAATCAGGCACAGCAGGAAGGTGGCAATCCATCCGGAAAAACTGGGGTAGTCGAAAAGCGATATGAAGCCCAGCGAAATGGCCATAATAAGCGCTGTGGCGAGGATGCCGAGTAAGGGTTGTTTGAGGCCGGACAAGGGACGCTCCTTTCATGCCGCTCCGGCTCAGCGGGGCGGCGGCGATTCTTTCAATCGCGGCTAGCCATACTATCACACGTGGCAACTTCCGGTTAAGATTATGGAGGCCCATGCCCTCCATCAGACACGTTCTCTTCCCACTAGATTTTTCGGCCGCCGGAACGGCAGCCATCCCCTACGTCCGCACACTGGCAAACCAGTTTCATGCCAAGGTAACCGTGCTGAGCGTGGTGCCTCCCACGTGGGTTACGCCGCCTGGACTCATTCCGCCACCTGTGGGATCGGATCCCGCCGCGCTGCAGAATGCTCTCCAGACGAACTTGGACAAGCTTCCGCTGGATGGCTTCGAGCAGCCACTAGCGCGGTTGACGGCGCTGGGAGATCCGGCGGTGAAGATCGCCGAATTCGTGCGCGACGGCGTTGTGGATTTGGTGATGCTGCCCACTCATGGACACGGCCTGTTCCGCGGACTGCTGCTAGGCTCGGTGACGTCCAAGGTTTTGCACGACGTCCATTGCCCGGTGTGGACAGCCGCGCATGCCGAGAACCAGCGCGCGCAAGAGGTGCCTGGTAAGATACTATGCGCGCTGGATGGAAGCGAAAGCAGTTTGGCGCTGGCGCGATGGGCCTTCGATTTCAGCCGCCAGGTAGGCGCGAGCCTGCAATTGCTGCATGTAGTGCGGACCATTAGCGATTGGCTGGCGCTCGAAAGCGAGCAGGCATTGCAGGAGGAGCTGCGGACAGAGGCGCGTAACCGGATTGAAGGCATGCTGAAGCCGGCCGGATTGGATCTTCCGCTTCGTATTGCCGTGGGTGAGATCGTGACAACCATCACCGAAGAAGCACGTCAGGAAGGAGCGGATTTGATCGTGCTGGGGCGCGGCCCGATGCACGAGACCCTGGGCCGTTTGCGCACGCATGCGCACGGCATCATTCAGCGTTCGCCTTGTCCGGTGCTCAGTGTGTAGCGTGGTTTGCTGTTGAATCTTCTTATCCAGACTGCCCGGCCGAACAGCGCGCGCGGCTTCTCCTCTATGTTTCGCCACTTGGGCGCGGCGGGACTTTTCTTTCTCGCCATTCTGGACAGCACGCCCCTGCCAACTTTTGGAGGACCTGACATCCTGATCGCGATTCTGGCGGCCAGTCACCGCAATCCCTGGTACGAATATGCAGCCGTCGCAACAGTGGGCTCCGTGATCGGCGCTTACATCACGTTCCACATCGCCCGTAAGGCGGGAGCGGCGTATCTCAATAGTAAATTCGGACAGGGCAAAGTATCCAGGTTGCTCAATATATTTCAGAAATGGGGCACCGGCACGCTGGTTGCATCCACCGCCATCCCTCTTCCATTTCCCACCAGTATGGTGTTCGCTGCCGCGGGCGCTTCCGATTACCGCATGGCCAAATATCTGCCGATTGTCGCCGTGTGCCGGGCGGCTCGATATTCCGCGATCGCAATTGTCGCCGATCTTTACGGGCGGCACTTCATCCGCGTGCTGCGGCACCCGGTGCAATATTGGCCCTGGCTTCTGCTATTCGTCGTGGCGACTATCGCTCTGATCGCAGGCGGAATTATGATCAACAAGCAACTCGGTGAATCCACCGGCTAATCGGCGATCCTCACTTCGATTTGGAGTTTAGATCGCGGGACAGCATCAGCTTGAAGGTCAATTTATCGGCTCCGCCCGTCACACCCACCCCGACGCCGGTCTCGATACTGATCAACTTGCCGGGATGATCCACAACGGCCCAGACCTCGTGAAACTGCTCGCCGATGGGATTGAATTGGCGCAGGGGGCCAAAATCGGAATACTCTTCGACGGCAACCGCCCATTTGTCGTTCAAGTTGTACGCGACTCGAGTGGCGGGAACGAATTCGAGATTTCCGACACCACCCCTGTAGTCGGTGTCCACAATCGGATTGAAGATGATGTCCACGGGGTGCAGATGCAGGCCAACGATCGGCCTGAGTTCGGAGGTGACGCGCCTCGGCTCCCAGTAATGGTAATTAACGCTTAACTCGAAATTCAGGCCGTAAAAGAACGTATGGTCGTCGGCATGCGGCCGCACGAACAGTTCCCGTATTTTGAAGCCGTCAATCGATCCTCCGCGTCCTTGTGAGTAAGGAGTCCACACTGGCAGGTAGAGACCCTGCTCAAACCAGGGAGTGACTCCATATGCCCATTCGGCCGTGCCGTTAACCGAGTGGTCGGGAATGATGCCGCCCGGGTAGTCGGCGACTTTTCTGCCGATGGGAGTGTAATTGGTGTGGATCATCAGATTGAAGATCCCCGGCTCCGCAATCACTGCGTCGTAAACCTGGATCTCATCCGTCTGGGCTAGAGCTACCGTAGGCAGCCCGAAAAGAATAAAGGCCAGCGCAACGCGATTGGCGCCACGCTTGCCGCCCGCCTTGTTACTCGCGTTAGAAGTCAGTCCATAACTCCTACAAGATGTTCGCGGCCACCACCGCTTGATGAAGGATAACAGGACAGCGTGTGTGTGATCCACCGGTGCAGCCGTCGGACAATACAAATAGGACCTGGATGAAACCACACACCTACTCGTTTGTATTGGCTTTGCCGCTCTTGCTGGCAACCCACGCGCTCGCGCAGCAACAGAGTTTCAAAATCGATCCACAGTCGAGTGAGGTAGCCTTCACGCTGGGAGACGTTCTCCATAGGGCGACTATGGCCCGAACTGGATGCGATAGCATCGGATTTTGTCCTCTATCGCGGCACGGGGCTTGCACCGCAGCTGGGCCACCGGATTTCCGAGGATTTCGACTTCTTCTCGTCGTCAAGTTTCGATGCGGAGCGTCTGCGTTCGCGACTGCCATTTTTCCGGGATTTGAACCCCAGTGATCCAGATGTTTGGGTACATCGCAAGCGCGACAACTTGGAGGCGTTCGTGAACCGCGGAGGTGTTGTGAAGGTTGCTTTCTTCGGTGGCTTGGACACGTTGCGCCGGGTGGAAGACCCACGGCAAGCGGCCGGATCGCGCGTACAGGTCGCTTCGCTGGTGGATTTGGCTGGCATGAAGATGCGCGTTATTCAAGTGCGCGCCACTGGAAGGACTATGTAGATATTCACACGCTGGTATCGCATGGGGTCGATCTGGCGACAGGTTTAGCTGCAGCCAAAGCCATCGACAGAAGCTTCGATCCCACTATCAGCGTCCGGGCCTTACAGTTTTATGGCGATGGGACTCTCAATCGTGTTCCAGTCCCGATGCAACGGGACGCCGAATGGCTTAACTAAGCAACGCCGACTATAATGTCCTCGTGTTTGGTAACCCCTCGGTGTGCCTAACCCGCTTTTCTCACAGGT
>PKZC01000099.1 GCA_003132905.1 Bryobacterales bacterium
TGTCCTGGCGACCATCCTTGGTACTGACGCGGGCGTAAAGGGCGACTCTCTCGATACTTGCTGCGCGTTTCATGGTTGTCAGGCAGCGGCTCAGCGTCGGTTATCCGGTGTAGCACCTCCCAGAATTTAATGTTGTCCTCCCACGCGCTTTCCGCGCTCGCTGATCGAACAGTCCATAATAGCCGAACTCCTGATACCGCTCCCGCATCCGCCGCATGGTCCGGTCCGTCACCCCGGCGATCTCGGCGGCCTCCATCCAGCTGATCTTCTTCGCCATCGCCTTCAATATCACGTCCTGTAGTTTCATCATCCGCTCCAGTTCAGCGGCGCTCGTCATCCCGGGAGCTCTCACTCCCCAGAGTCGCCGGTTTTTCTAAACCGGACAGATCACCTGTTAACTCGACCGGACAAATCACATACTAACGACATCACGCCGCCAGCCCCTTCCGATCAGGCTTTGTCTGTGATACTGTCATCGCCGAGGTGATCCCATGCCCGCACCCGCACGTGCAAAGGAAACTCCGATCAAGGTGCTTCCTCTCGAAGAACGCATCCGCCGTCGCGCTTATGAACTCTATGTCGAACGCGGCAATCAGTCTGGCTCCGAACTCGATGATTGGCTTCAGGGCGAAGAAGAGATTCTGCGCGCTGCCGAACAGCCATCGGCGCGTTGAGGCCGGGACGATCAAGCTAACTGACCCACCGTGCACGCAACAATCGAGGCCGCCGGACGGGACAGTCCGGCGTCAGCAAGGATACTGTTCGGCCCCGTTCGCTTCGATGACATATTGTCCGAAAAAGTGTCAGTTCTTACAGGGGACAATAAATGCGGACTGGAGTCATAGCTGATTCTGTGGGTCTTAGCGTTTGGCCCTTGTGGTGCGATCCGTCAATCGCGTATGCAGAAGTTCAGCACAGCCTGGCTGGCATCCGAACATCACCGCCTCCACCATGTGGAGCAGTGGCCTGACAGTCCTCGCAAGCAAGCGGTAATCGAGGCAATCCGATCATCACTGGACAGCCTTTCTGTCTATCCCCGAAAGTCTCAGGAAAGCTTTATTTGTTTTGTTTGCGAGACCAGAAAGACGAAATCGAAGGTTCTGGAGATGCGGCCCACTCGCGAGTCGGTACAGATTTTGACGGGCTCGACAGAGTTGGAAAGAACGGGCTGATTCGCAAACAGCGGCCGTCGGTATTAAAACAGTGCCGAGAAGTTGAGGCTTCAAGTGGCCACACTGTCCGAAGGTGGCTAGGTAAGGACAACTGCCATCATCGGGTTTTCGTCCTGTAGATCGTGGCGCTTCATTTGCACATACTGTCTAAGCTGGGAGGCGTTCCGGTACCAGCACGAGGCCCGTGCCATCGAGACTCTGTGCTCCGGACGCGCTCCCAGCGCGACTTAGACTAACTCAGTGCTCGGAATTTCCGAATTGAAAACCAGCGATCGGTGAATTTGACGGGGTGTACGGTCTCAGCAATTGGATAGTGCTCTAGCCAATCTGTTAGTGTGAGCCGTCCGGTGGCGCAGAAACTCCTCGGGCACGAGCCCCTTGGCCGCGAACTCCGTGAATCGCTGCAATGCCAGCAGATAGGTGTTTAGGGCGTTGTGCTTCTCCTCTTCGGTTGATGCTAGTCTTGTTTGCTCCATGGCAGCGTGCAGTTCGGAGGCTAATTGTTGCTCTATTTCGTGCAGACAAACTTGTCGAGAGCGGAATTCGGCGTCATAGATGTCATACTCTGTTGGATCGAGCAATTACCTTGCCGTGCCTACCAAAGTTCCCGCCGGAGCGGGGTAATTGTCTACATGGCCACCAATCCAATCGAAGCCGGCGCGGCTATTGCGCCTGTACTCAGTGGGGATGACCGCCGTTGCAGTTGATCGTGGTCTGGTGGCTACTGTGGTGTACCCGGCCTCGTTTGGCGTTCCGTTGAAGATTCATGACAGCCAATCCGAACCAGGACCCGCTATTCTGCAAGGATGAACATCGGAAAAATGCTCGACGAACTTCGGGCGGAGCGGGATCAGCTCACTGAAGCGATTATCACGCTAGAGCGACTTGCAGCCGGACGTGGCAGGCGCCGGGGCCGCCCGCCCGCTTGGATGACAGCAGTGAAGCGCCGCGGCAGGCCTGCGGGAAGCAAGAACAAGCCGAAGGAGGAGTGAATCCGACCGTCGGTCGAAACTGAAGCTGCCTTCTGGCTGATTCGGACGTCCTGGGCCGGAAGAGCCCATTAGCCACGGGCCGTGAAGCAACCGTGCTCATGCCTGTGATGAAACAGCTTTTCCCGGTACTTCTCGCACACCTTGCGCGCGTGCTCAGCCTTCGCCCAGCCATCGTTGAAGGTTGCTGCATCGAGCGCCATTAGGCTCAGGACCGCCTGGCAATGTTGCTGCATGGCCACCGGATACGCTTGAAGGATGTCTCGCCATTCCTTGCAACCAGGAGCGTTTCTCTCCTCGAGTGCACCGGAGGCAACAGCCGTGGCTACGAATCGACTGTTCAAATTCAGCATCAAACACCTTCCAGAAGGAGCGCCGGGCAGATAAACGGGGCTGGTCCGGTTCTAACTGATTTTCGATGGGAAGCTCGGAGTTGTCCGAGCCGAAAGAGGACTGCGAAAGTCTAGAATACGCCCTCCGCTTCCTCAACTCAAATCGATTCTTTTTATGTCATCGATTGCGCTAGGTCGTGAAGGATGCGGCGTGTCATCAGTCCCGATCTCGGCGAGGCATTCTGGAGGGCGCTCCGGGGCGGCTAGCCCTTGCCCTACAGCTCGTGTTTCCTGAGGATCGCCCGCGTTCTGTGTTCCGCCGGTGGCCCACCTCGAAATAGAGCCAGACAGAATTGCCAGCGCCGGTCACTGGGATGCGGGGACGTCAGCACAGCGAGGAGTGCGCTACTCGGGATCGATGCCTCCGCAGTTCTAGTGTTCTTCCTTCTGCGATACAGTATTTTCTGTGAACGTTCGAAGTCCCGTTCTTCGCGCCCGCGTTGCTGCGGGCCTCCTCTTGGCATCCGTACTTCTCTCGATTGCGGCTCGGGCCCAACAGAGCGGATCTCACTCCGACCACAGGGCGGCCTCGCCGGAAGATGGCGGTATTGTATTTACCGGCAGCAGCATTTTCCAATTCTGGACGCATCTGAGGGATCAAATGGCTCCGCTGCCAGTGCTCAATCGAGCGATCGCGGGCACCGTCACCCAGGACATGTTGAACCGCATCGGACAACTAGTTTTGCCGTACCAGCCGCGAATTGTGGTCTACTATTGTGGCAGCAACGACATCAGTGCCGGCGAGGACGCCGCTCCAATCGTCAGGCGCACCAAGCGGTTTATTCAAATCCTTCACGAGAAATCGCCGAACGCGTTTTTCTTTTACACATCGATTCAGAAGGCACCAGAAAAGCGTGCGCGCTGGGAGATTGTCGAGGCTGTGAACCGTGAAATGGAGCGGTACAGCCGCGAGGCGGTCAATGTCGGCTATATTGATCTCAATCCAGTTTTGTTTGACGGCGGCAATAAAATTCGGGAGAACCTGTTTCTGCCAGACGGACTCCACTTCCGTCCCGAGTCAACCGCATATCTAGAGTTTTCCCAGATCGTCAAACCGGTTCTTATCAGGGCCTGGGAGAGCGGCGCCGGTTTACCAAAATCGAATTAACTTCCGGCCGATCCTGTCGTCGGCAGTGGCACGATCCACACAACCTTGCGTGACGCCCGCCTTGTGCGCCGTTGCCTCGATCGACGCATCGTGAAGTCCATGATTCGCGAAACTCACGCGGCGGCGATCCCCAACACCTTTGGATCCGCGCGTCTACTCCACGTCGGTATCTAGGTTGCGCTTCACGCGCGCCGCTTTGTCGTTCGTCAAGGATTGCGAGAAAGAATATGGGGAGTACGAGACCACAAACTAGCGCGTCTAAAACGCCTGATGCCATGGGCGTTATCCAGAAGCGGCGTTCGAATAAACTGCTGCGGGCCGATCAGCAGCAAATCTCGTTTCCTCGAATGAGACTTCCTGGCGTTTGCTTGCGCCTAGGGGATTTCTCACCAACTACGGGACGGACCAAACGGCGGCTTCCTGCCGCCACCGTCCAGATTGTCGAACAAGCCGGACCGGAATCGGATCACTTTCCGGTAACCGGACTCTTCGGGCGGTATCCCGCACGGTGCGTCGCCTCGCCCAACCTCCGAATGGCGCGTGATACGGGAGTTGGCCCGTATTTCGTTACTTTGGGGTCTGTGAGTAAACTCACCCGACTCGCCCCCATGCCACTGCCCGCAGGCACAAAACTCGGCACGCACGAGAATTCGAGATTGCATTTGCCACATTCGAGCAGATTCGCGTTGCATTTCCAGAACTCGCGATGACTCTCGACCTTCACCATCCACATGTGGAGTACATGACAATAAACCTGCCCGTAAGCGTCGGGCTTTCGGAAGGTGCCCGCGAACGGGCCGTGAAATCCAAAGCTAGGCTGAGAAGCCGCAATGAGCTACAAGGAGCCGAAACACTCCGGCCGCAAAGCGCATGGACCAGCCGGTGAATGTCAGTTAATTGCGAAACAGTAGAAAAGGCCCGCGCCGCCGCTGCTTTCCAGCGCTGCCTGGCTGCATCCTTTTGTGGCGTTCGAGGAATTCCAGGATGAGCCATTGCCGATTCGATCAGAATGACCGACCTGCGCGGAACCTGTTGAGCTGCTGGTCCAGTTGTTGCAAGTATGGTCGGCGTTATCCATGTAAGCGCGGCCGTCCCACTTCGATCCCGTGAGAATTTCGTGCTGAATCGATGGCGTATCGCCGATGCCGTGAATGACCTGTCCATGCTCGTTGCGTGTGGACTGTTTGAATAGATTGCTGCCGCGCTGCGCCTGGACGAGCGTGTCTCCGTGAAGTTCGGCAAGGTCTGCCGAAATGATGGCGTTTTGCGGCGCCCCCAGTTGCGCGAACGACCAGTTGAACCAAGGCCCGGTGCCGATACGGTCACGCGCGTTGACGGCGGGCTGTCCGGGACGAGCCTGAGTGCTGAGATAGGCGTGCCAGGTGTGACCGCCCGCGCCGACAGCCGCCGCAAGCGCCTGGCAGTGCGCGTCGGCGCCCGCAAGTCCGCCAAGGTCTCCGCCTTTACCGAGACCGACGCTGGTGACGAAAAAGGTCATTCGAGCCGGAGTCGGCGTCGGGCTATCTGGGGGCGGCGTGACGCCCTGGGTATTCGGCGCGTTCTGTTGAGCCAGCATCAGGCAAGAGGCCAGCATCAAAGTACACAAGACGACAGCGTGAGCATGTGGCTTGGTCATATGCTTTGCCGCCATTCTAGTTAATCGCGAAACAGTAATACAGGCCGATGCCGTGGGTTTTCGTCAAATCCGTCTGGGCACAGCCGCGGGTTCCGTGAGCGGAGTTCCAGGAACCGCTGCCGCCGCCATTGCGGTCGGGAAAACCGATCTGGGCGTTAGGCCTGCCGTCGGCAGCATTCAGGTTTCCGTTCGACGTTCCTGGGGCCGGGCTCTTGTTGCTGTTCCAGTTATCGCAGGTGTGATCGACACCATCGGTGAACGCGGTGCCATCGGTCTGAGTACCGGTGAGCATTTCGTGGCGAGTCGAAAACCGGGTGGTTTTGGCGTAATTCCAGTCGTTGTCGCGTGGATCGGAATAGTCGTACAAACCCGGCACGATCTGGCCTTTTTCCGTCAACCCGGTGAGCTTATTCAGATTATTTCCCTGATGCGCCAGTTCCATCGTATCGCCGTGCAGGTGCGCGAGATCCTGCGCGATCATTTCGCCTTTGAAGTTGTACCAGGAACCTTGGCCGATGCGGTCGCGCGCGTTCACTGCCGGCTGGCCGGGCCGCGCCTGCGTACTCAAGTAAGCGTGCCAGGTGCGATTTCCTGCGCCTACGACCGTTGCGAACACTTGGCAATGTGCGTCAGCGCCGGCCAGTCCGCCGAGATTGCCGCCGTCGCCGATGGGTTCGCTCGTCACGAAAAAATTCATCATCGGAGAAGGCTTCTCGCCCCGCGGATACTCCCCGGGCCTTTGGACCTGCGCCAGCAACAGGCAGGACGCCAGCGAAACAGTGCAAGACAACAGCAGAGCTGAAGTTTTAATTTTGGTCATGGATCGCTCCAAATGCGAGCGCAGGATAACACAGAAGGCGTCGCGCGGCTAATCGTTGTTCGCTTGTTCTTGTGGTTAGCACCTACATTCCGGTGGAAGTACGAGGTGAATGTCAGCCACGCAGACCTTGGCGGATCGCCTCAGCGTCATAACCAATCTCGCCCATCATGCAATCAGGACGATGCCTGTCTCGACCGCAATCCCATTTGGTCGCCCGAACACAAACGCATCGCCGCGCTAATGCCCGGGCGAGACAGCGGAAGCGCAGAAGGCCCAGAGCCACGTGATTTTCCTAATGAACTTCTCCGACGAACTGCGACGGAAAGTGCCGACCGGGAAATAGCTCCACACGCCGCAAATGGCGGACCTCCTTCATAAGCAATTCATTAGAAATGTGTTGTTTGGATAGGGAATGGATGGTCCCCAACACGGACCGGGGGCGTAGTCCCGAAGGTCCCCCGAGACCTGTCGTACGAGTAGCGCGTCACTCGTCCGGAACGCGTCCCGGCAGGGGATAGCGTCACACCCTCCGGTAGCGCCGCATCACGGGCACAGTTTCCGATAGCCGACCCGGAACTCAAAGGTAAGCGCTGACAGATCGTCCTACCGAGTGACTCGACTTGTTATCGTCGACTGAGATTGAGTCTGATCCCGTGACAGGCAACAGCGGTAAACACCTCCGACTTCAAAGGGCTAATGGCGTCAGGGCGCCGACTACACTTCGCATCCTCAACCGAGCCTTGCAGCTATTCTGATGAGCTTTCCCGAAAGACCCCCAAAGGCATGCCGCATCGCCATCTCAGTCGCGATGAACTGAATCGTCGTCGAATAGGTGGGATAGGGATGAATGATACCCGCCAGTTTGTCGATCCTTATGTCCTGATGCATTGCGGCGACGAGTTCCATGATGGTTTCGCCTGCGCGCCGAGCGACGATGGTCGCTCCCAGAATCGCCCCGTCGTTCTTCGTGATGACCTTGATGAAGCCATCCCGGTCGTTCTCGCAAATCGCCCGGTCGATTCGGTCGAGATTCCAGCATTCCACCTGGATGTTCTCTGGGAAGTTCGAGCGCGCCTCATGTTCCAGCAATCCAACCTGCGCCACTTCGGGGTCACTGAACGTGACTCGTGGAACAATCGCAGAGAAGCCGGAGTTGTTGCCTGGCAGCAACGCGTTCCGCGCAGCCTGATAGCCCTGCCATCCGGCAAAGTGGGAGAACTGGAGGCCGCCCAGCACGTCGCCTGCGGCGTAGATTGTGGGGGTGGATGTTTGCAGATGATCGTTGACCGCGATGCCTTGCGCCGAAAACTTAACATCTGCGGCCTCAAGATGGAGGCCGTCAAAGACAGGCAGTCGGCCAGCCGCGACGAAAAGCATTTCACTCTGCGCGGAGTCTGCGGCAGAACTGACGCGGATTCCTCGGTCCTCCATGGCAACGGCGCTGACCCTCTGCGGAACGATGCGAACACCTTCGCGCTCTAGAATTTTCTGAACCAGGACAGAGGCCTCCGTCTCCTCCTTCGGCAGCAGTCGTTCCGAGAAGATTGTCACCTGCACGCCAAGCCGCTGATAGGCCTGTCCGATCTCGACACCGATGGGGCCGCCTCCAATGATCGACAGTGAGGCAGGCAGGCGATCGTTCTCGAAGATCTCCTTGTAAGTCGAGAATGGAACATCCGCCAGACCGTGAATTGCCGGAACGAGAGGCTTCGCGCCTGTCGCGATTAGGACTTTTTGGGCTCGTACGCGCTGCTCTCCTACGGCGAGAGTGTGGGGATCGACGAATGACACAGGGCCAAGCACGACATGCATACCCCTCTGCCGGAGCGCTTCGGGTGTGGTGCCCGCATAGATCTCTTGAATTGCGCCGCGCAGATACTGCCGCACCTCCACCATGTCGATGATTGGCTGTGAGACGTGGACCCCGTAGTGAGTGGAAGTTCGAGCATCGTGTGCCACCTTCGCGACCTTCAACAAAGCCTTGCTGGGAACGCAGCCNNGCGGTCTCTTTCGAGGAGTGCGACCCGAGCCCCCAGGCGAACGGCGAAGTCTGCCGCGATCAACCCAACCGAACCGGCGCCGATGATGGCAAGATCGTACTCAGATGCGTCCATGGGATTGCCCTCTTCTCATCCTGCCTGGTACGCAGTGCAAAAAAACAAGCGCCAGCACCGCCACCATCACGGTGCCGTACAGAAGTCCGTCGATAGCGTAGCGTTGGCCGAGTAAGCCGGCGAGCAGCGAGCCAGCGATTGCTCCAAGACTGAGCAGGACGGAATAAATTCCCATCGCGGCGCCCTTGCCCAATTGCGGCGGAAGAGCTTCGGCGAGCCATGCCAGGGCCGCAGGAGTAAAACCGCTCTCGATCATTACGGCCGACGCCGTCAGGACGACGATGACCCAGCGCACACCCGTCGATTCAGAAGAAGAATGGTTCAGCAGATACAGGCCCGCACAGACGGGTAGAATGGCTCCCAGTGTAATCGTCATAGCCCGCCTGATCTTCATGTGTGGAAGGATGAAGCTCCACACCATGACGCCCGCGCTGAAGACGATCGCATAGTCCAGAAGCAGCCAGCCGACGCGGCGCGGATCATTCGCGAAGATGCCAGCCAGATATTGTCCACTCTTGACGCGTTGGGTGAGAAGAAATGGCAGCGTCGATCCCAGCCAGAGCCCGATGACGCAGTTCACGCACAGCCACACCGGCGCCAGGCGACGCAGCTCCGGCAGATGCGATGCGATCCGCAAGCTCGCCCAGGCGGTCTCGACCTTGTGGCGTCGCGCACCCACGGCTCCGGTGAAGAGCAACCCCGCGCAAAGTAGATAAGCGACCGCCAACGCAGCGAACGCTCCTGTATGGAGCCAGCGAAAGAGCTGCGAGGCCACTATGCCGCCTAACGCCAGGCCGGCCAGCAGCGTCAGTTCGAAGTAGCTCATTATACGGACACGCCGCGCTCCGTCGCATTCGGTCTCCGCTGCAAGGTAAGCGAGAAGCGCTGGAACGATGGCGGCGGCGCTGAGGCCTTCCAGTATCCTACTCGTGAAGAAGATCGAAGACTTGCCTGTGAGACCGAAGAGCAGCGTTGCGAATGCGCCGGTCAAAGCGCCGCCCGTCATCAGCCGTCGAGGGCTCAGCGCATCCGATGCGAGTCCCATGGGGATCGACGCGAGCAACTCGGCCGCGAACGATACCGCGCTCAGAACGCCCACCAAAGCGACACTCTTGCGTGCGCCGCCATTGTCCAGGACGGCCAGATAAAGCCCAATTAGAATTCCGCCGGCGCCACTTGCGATGCGCAGCAGTCCGTGCGCATAGAGGACCCTCGCAAAATGTGCAGGCGAGCGCGGATGGGTTGAATCACCACTCATGGGCGTGAACAGGTCGTTGTTCGGGTGCGATGGCGTGCCTGCGTTCACCTATCCGGCGATCTCTCCATCGCGCATTTGTTTCGCTCCCTCAGACACCCCAATGTTGCACGAATGGAGCGAGAGGCTCAGACTGAAGACAGGACTGATGCCCCGCGCATGAATGAATCGACAACACTCTCTCCAGTTGCGTCTTCCACTGTCCGCCCAATCAAGAAGGATGCGGATTACGTCTTCTACGAGCTGACCCGCAGCATCTGCCCGAACTGCCGCAAGGTCATCGACGCGAAAATTCTGTTGCGCGACAACAAGGTCTACATGGCCAAGCGCTGCCCAGAGCACGGAGCGTTCGAGTCGCTGGTTTACGGCGATGCCGAGATGTACACCAACTTCAGCAAGTTCAACAAGCCTGGTACAATTCCGCTGGCCTTCAACACGGAGATCAAGCACGGCTGCCCGCTGGATTGCGGGCTCTGTCCGGACCACCAACAGCATGCATGCCTTGGCATCATCGAGGTCAACAGCGCCTGCAATATGGCATGCCCGCTGTGCTTCGCCAACGCGAGCCCAGGCTTCAGTCTCACGATGGAAGAAGTGAACGCGATGCTCGACAATATTGTCCGGACGGAAGGGAGTCAGATGTCCATCCAGTTCTCCGGCGGCGAGCCGAGCATCCATCCTCAGATTATCGACTTCATCCGCGCCGCGAAAGCCCGTTGCATTCCATTCGTCATGTTAAACACCAACGGCAAGCGGATCGCGCAGGACGACCGCTTCCTCGCCGAACTGAATGAGGTTCGCCCATCCATCTACTTCCAGTTCGATGGCTTCGACTCCGAAACCTACCGCATCATCCGCGGGGAGCCCGATATCCTCGACGAAAAGCTGCTGGCGCTGGATCGGTTGGCCTCGATCGGCCTGGGGGTGACGCTGGTGCCGGCCATCGAGCGGGGCGTCAACGAGCACGAGATCGGCAAGATCATCGACTTCGCCATCAAGCACCCCGCGGTCCGCGGTATCAACTTTCAACCCGCGTTTCACGCCGGGCGCCACATGCAGCACGACCCCATGCAGCGCATCACCATCCCCGACATCCTGAAGATGATCGAGGAGCAAACTCAGAAGACGTTCGTAGTCAGCGACTTCATCCCGGTTCCGTGCTGCTTCCCAACCTGCAACTCCGTCACCTACGCATTTGTCGAGGGCGACAAGGTAACGCCGCTCTCACGGATAGTCAACGTTTACGACTATCTCGACTACATCACCAACCGGGTCATGCCGGACTTCAGTCTGGAGATCAAGCGCGCGCTCGAAGGCCTGTGGTCGTCTTCTTCAGTTCCCGGCTCGCAAAAATCCGCAGAGCAATTCGCCCTGTCCTGCGAAGCCTGCGGCCTGCCAGAGAGCTTCACCATCGGCGAAATCGCCAAGAACATGATCATGATCATGCTGCAGGACTTCATGGACCCCTGGACGTTCAACCAGAAGAACCTGATGA
>PKZC01000132.1 GCA_003132905.1 Bryobacterales bacterium
ATGTAGCGCCGCATCAGCCCTTTGCCGCTGCGTTTCAGCCGGCCGTAATCCTGCTGGCGCAACGTCCGGTTTACCCACTCGTACAACTATCCTCGGTCCTGGCTGTGGAACCGTACCTCCTCGCTGGCCTCGACCCAGGCCCGGATCTGCTCCAGACTCTGTTTCTTTCCGTCGTCCATGCATCTTCAGATCGAAGATGGTTACGGAACGAATGCGCTCGCATCGGGCCCGGTTTGCTAGTGAACCCTCTCCCGAGGCCGGGAGCCAAATAGCCGCCGGTTCTCGAGATCCATGGAAAGTCAGCGTGTGTTGGTTTTCAATATTCACGAACACCGGATCTTTCTGACACGCGCCCGAACTCGCTGGTATTGCGGAGTTTTCTTCGTCCTGGGCATGAGTTTCGCTGCGCACGTTGTCGCCGATAACATCCGTCACCCGTTTTTTGTCAGGAAGACCATGGCGCGCTATGTCGCTTACATGCACGACCCTGCAAACGGGTTCCGATCGACGACGCTGCCGATTGGCGCGGGCATTGAATATTCAGTCTTTGAGGGATAGGGAGTAGCCGCGCGGAAATCTCTAAAAACTTACTCTTAGAATAGTGCTCGGATGGTCGGGCACCCTTCCACTACTCTTTTCTGATTCCAACTTCCGGATGCGCCGTGATCCGGAGTAATCAGCCCAGGCTTGATTAAAAGCGACCGGCGTCTACGTCTTGAATGAAGTTGATGATTCCTCCGACGTAAACCTTCTGGTCATCGTAAATCGCGAGGTGGCTGCCGTTCGGACAAAACAGGTAACGGCCCTTCTTCACCCCTTTGGCGATCCGCTCCATCTGCGCTGGTTCCATGGTGTCGTAGCGAGCACCGATGGCGAGCGTGGGCACGGCGATTTTCCCCAAATCAGCGGTCCGATCCCAATTGACCAGCTTCCCGCTGGCGCCAAGCTCGCTCGGCCCCTGCATCGGAATGTAGATCTTCTGGTTGATCTTGTTGAAGGCGCGATTCACCGGGTCCGGCCATTGGTCGGTTGGCATACGCAGAATATGCTGCACGTAGTGATGCTGCATCAGCAGCTCCATGTAGCGCGGATTGTCGTACTGTCCCGCGCGGGATGTCGAGTACACCGCGAAAGGGAACGTGTTGCCAGTCCGCCACCTCTTGGTGTTGCATGACAAGACTAAGACCGCCGGGGCGCACAAAAACTGTGCGAAGAGCAATGTTCCTAATTGGGTGCAGGACTATGCGCTGTTCCTGCTGGATGCGGACGGACGGATTGTCGTCTGGTATGCGGGTGCGGAACGTATATACGGCTACAAGAGCGATGAGATCATCGGCCAACACGTGTCGGTCTTCCATCCCGATGAAGATGCTTTCGGAAATACAGGAAAAATTGAAGAGGGCCGTCGGCGAAGGCCACGTTGGCGCTGAAGGCTGGCGCGTGAAAAAAGACGGGTCGCGATTCTGGGCCAGCGTCATCACCATGGCACTGAAAGATGAGAACGGGGTTTTGCAGGGCTTTGCCAGAGTCGTGCGCGACTTTAGCGACCGCCACGCAAGGGACGAAGAATTGCGGCGCAGCCGGCCACGCGGGTGCGCAGTACTTGCGGAGTCGACCATCGTCGGCGTCGTTTCCGGAGAGTTTGACCGCATTCCCGAGGCGAATGACAGATTTCTGGAACTCGTCGGCTACAGCCGTGAGGATTTGCTCGCCGACCGGCTCGTGTGGCCCGATCTCACGCCGAAGGAATACGTGCATTTGGACGAATTCGCACACGAAGAAGGATTGCACTTCGGGGCGTGCACGCCGTACGAAAAAGAGTTGATCGGGAAGGATGGGACTCGGGTCCCGGTTTTGGTGGCCACGGCCGTCCTGAAGTTATCGCCTTTCCGCTGGATCTCGTTCATCACCGATCTGCGGGAACGAGACCGGCAAGAAAATATCGGCGCGAAATTGATAGAGGTACAGCACAACTTTGAGGAAATTATAGGGCCCAGCACTGCCATGACGCGCGTCATGAGGCAGGTGGAAGTGGTTGCGCCGACCGATGCGACGGTGTTGATCCTGGGCGAAACCGGCACGGGAAAAGAATTGATCGCGCGCGCCATCCATAGAATTAGTCCGCGAAAGAATCTTCCGTTTATCTCCCTGAACTGCGCTGCCATTCCGACCGGGTTGCTAGAAAGCGAGCTGTTCGGCTATGAACGGGGAGCCTTCACCGGCGCTTTGTCGCAAAAGATCGGCCGCTTTGAAATGGCGCACCAGGGGACTCTGTTTCTGGATGAGNNGGATCTGCAGCCCAAGCTGCTCAGGGCTCTGCAGGAGAAGTCCTTCGAAAGACTGGGCCGCACGAAGACGATTCCCATCAACGTCCGACTGGTAGCGGCCACCAACCGGAATCTGACCAAGATGATGGGCGATAAGTTGTTCCGCAGCGACCTGTACTACCGGTTGAAGGTGTTCCCGATTATTACACCACCGTTGCGTGATCATCCCGAAGACATACCCATGCTCGCCCGGCACTTCACCAAGA
>PKZC01000148.1 GCA_003132905.1 Bryobacterales bacterium
ATCGGTGACAAACTGGATTCCGCTCATGGATTCATTTTCGCAAAGCTGACGGCCCTTAATCGGACGCCCGTCCGCATGCGGCAGGCCAGCCTTCGCGGCACGCGAGCGCGTACAAAGCTGACGGATCCCGTTCGCGGATCTCGCCCTTGCTTCCCCTTAGGATAATCGGATAGTCATCGAGAGCGGGCGGCGCGCTCGCAAACCGGCCTGCTCCGCTGGTTAACGTGTTGAGGTTTTGGCAGGCCACCACAAATCCGAGCCTGCAGCCGCGGCTGAGAGGTTCGGCGGCACCTGCGGAATCGAGCCTGCGAAGATCTTCGCCCGACCGGGAGAGGGCGATATGAAGAAGACCGGCTTCGTTGCAGGCCCAACCCGATCCCTGATTGCAGTAACTCAAACTCAAATCGGCAAGGTACGGGCAGGCATAGGGATGACCATCCTTGCAGGCCTGCCTCCAAAATGGCAGCCATTGGCCAGGATGGCTATCGCCGACTCCTTGGGCGGCGCTCATACCCGTAAACACGACCACCCAAATAGACATGTACGACAAGTTGCGCTGCCAGGGCAGGAGCGATCGGCCGAGCACCGCGGGATCGAAAACACGGAGCCAGCGCGACCGCGCGGCGCTATCGATCGCCTTGACAGATAGGTTCAAGAGAGGTACCTGGAGAAGCTTGTCGTAGAAGGTAGGCATTCCCGCACTGCCCAGTAGCCGGTACAGCGCGACGGTGCTCAATCCGTAGATCGCGCCGTAAATGATCCGCCCCAATTCGGTGCGGGGTGACGTTGACGGATCGTTAAACAGCAGATGCATCCCGAGGAACACGGCAATCGGAATATACGAATCGTAGAAGAAATAGACGCCCGTTACGGCGAAGTAGATCCGGCCGAACAGGTACATCGACACCACGGCTGACATCGTCATCGAAGTCACGCCGAAAAAGAATTGTCCGGGCAGGCCGATGAGAAAAAGCATCAGGTACATCTGCGGTGGATAGAACTGTGTACTTGCAATGTTCTTCCCCCACGTGAGGTCGCTCGCGTGGGTGGCGATCAGGACGAGCGAAAACACCGCCAGCGGAAGCGATGAGGGATTGAAGATATGCACGGTCCGGCCTTCCCGGTTCCAACGAATCAGCTCTTTCGCGGCCAACCCGAGCGCGACCATCGCGAACTGGAAATAGAACCAGTCCGGCTTGAACCAGAGGAAGAGATTGATGCTAAAAATAACGGGAAACGGAGCGAAACCGAGAGTGTAGGTGTTGCGCCGCGACCAACAGAGCAGCATGTCGAATGCGTATGCGAACAGGAGTTGGGCGACGATGAGGTATCCAGAAGCGTAGACCTGAGGCCAATACCATCCCCAATACAACAGCACCGAACCCTGCGCGCAGGCTTGCAGGTAGTGCTGCTTCCGCAGGACCACATCGAGTGTGAGCATCCGACCGCCGCGCTGGGCCCAGACGAACAGGATCGCGTTCCACGCGCACAGCGCGGTTGCGACGCCCAGAAATGTTATGAGCACTCTCGGGTTTTGGCGGACCGGAGGGAGCCATGCAAGGCCGGCTAGACCGACCGTGAACGCAAGCGGCAGAAGGAGCGCCCTTTTTCCGTCCGGGTGGGACACGGGCTTTTCTGTCCCCTTCACTAGTTTTCAACTTACCGAACTTTTATTCGAACCGCCGCTAGCTAACGGCCTCGCCATTCGATTTCCCCTGATCCCAGGGGCCACTCGACAAGAGCGTTCAGAATATGCGCGAACGATGCAAGCTAGAGTTCTATGACCGCCCTTTTCGAGCAACACTAAGCATAGCATTCGATTGTATCGCCGAAACCAACTCCTCCCAGACGGTGTTCGGCAAAAATCCTGCCTAAATCGCCAAGTGTTTACTCAAAGTCGGGCGTAAGCAAGCGATCGCGCGGTACGCCCACCTTGCAAGGCACGGACCTCCCAATTCGCTCGCAGTCCGTTTACGCGACAAGTCGAATCATCTGCGCCCGCATACGCTTCACATCCAAAGTTCTTGGAACGCGACAGTAAACCAGCCGCGGACGCCAAGCCACTGATAGGACTCTCCGCATGGCCAGCACAGGAGCTAACACGCCTGCGACAATGTCTCCAAGAGTTCACGACGGCCGCCGGACACTGCTCACCGTGCTCCGGGTGCAGTCGGTTGTCCGCGCTGATTCTCACTTGCCAGTTTGGGGACCAGAACAAAGCCGCTGGGCGGCTCGTTCTGACGGGCATACGGCAAGTATTCTTCAAAAAAAGTAGCTACCGGTTGCCCGACCTTACAGTCCCAATCCGGCCAACACTCTTTAAATACAGTTGTTATCCTGGATTTCCCGCGCGACCCGCAAGTGAACGCTAATCTACTGCGACGCAGTTGCCGCAATGCTCTGAGCCGCCCGCAGACCTGACGCCATAGCTCCCTGTATCCAGCCCGTCAAAGTCGAAGCGTGCTCTCCGGCGAAATAGATTCGTCCTTGCGGCTCTGCCATTACCGGAAGAAAAGACTCCATCTGTCCCGGGGTGAACGACGCGTAGGCACCTTTGGCAAAAGGGTCTGCATCCCATACCTTGGAGACGCCTGCGACGAAGTTCTGGCGTACTTCGGGATAGACCGGTTCAATCTGGCCCAGCGCGAACTCTATTTGCTCGTCCAGGCTGAGTGCGCCGATCCGCCGAGCGTTAGCGGAAGCCATATAGAGCCCCAGTGTGCCTTGCTCACCCGCCGGATTGTACCCGGGATAGACGACCGTCATGGGCTGGTCCGAGACGATCTTGCCGGACAGACTCTGCGTTCTCCAGAACTGTTCTCGCATCTGAAGAAAAATGCGCGTGACGGAAGTGTAACTGAGCGTCTGCAGCACTTCGCCTAGGGCAGCGCCGTAACCCGGGATCACTCGGATATTTCGCAGTATGCTGAATGGCAGTGTGCAAATGACATAGTCGGCGCTCGCCTCGTGCTGTCCGTCTTTGGCACGGCAGGTCACCCGCACCCCGCTCTTGTCCTGAGCGATTTGCAATACCTCGGTTGAATANNCGGCCAGCGCCGCGGGGAAAAGGTCATTGCCGCTTTCGACTCTCTTGATGTCGGGCGCGCTGTTTTGAATATTGCTCGATATGTAATGGTCTCCACTCAGCGACACGGCCGCCGAGTAACTCGAAGGCCCTTCCCCCATCAATTGATTAAACCCGACATCGAGCAATTCAACGGCACCGGCGGAGGCGCCCTTGCTGGTCATATATGCGTCCAACGACAGAGCGTCTTCGAGTTTCAGCCTCACGACATCCACGGTGCCGCCCTCTGGAGCGCCCAACAGATCCGGCGGACTGCCGTAGGTTTTATTTGGCTATTATCACGGCGGAATGCACCTCGCCCCTCCACTTGACGGCAATATTCTGTGCGCGGCTTTCGAGGACGGCTGGTTTTGGTATATCCCGTTGTCACCTGGTCTCACGAGTGTCGGAGTGGTTGTTGGCAAACAGTATGCACGAATTCTGCAACCCGGCTATTCGGAGGCGATGGAACAATTCATTCACAAATGTCCCCCGATCCGTTCCCTTCTCGCGAATGCGGAACGCATTACCGAGGGTCCTTACGGGCAGATCAGAATGCGAAGTTCTGGGCCCCCGGGCTTGTTCTGGTGGGCGACTCCGCGTGTTTCATCGATCCGGTGTTTTCTTCCGGAGTCCACCTGGCGACTTACGCGGCGCTCTTAGCCGCACGCTCCATAAACACTTGTCTGGATAACAGTTGTCCCGATCGAGAGCTGAGGGAAGATGCATGTTTTGGAGAGTTCGAGGCACGGTACAGGCGCGAGTACGCCCGCTTTTATGAGTTTCTGGTGGCATTCTACGATACAAATAATGACCTGGAGTCGTACTATTGGCATGCGAAGCGGGTGACCGGGTCGCAGGAAGCGCCAGATCGAGCGTTCGTCGAATTCCTGGGAGGCATCGGCGAGTCAAAGGAACTTGTGTTCGACGCTGCCCTGACAGGTGTGATCGGCACGCAGGGTCTCAGCCGGGCGTTGTTTCCGGAAATGCGGGGGGTGCCAGCTGCCAATGGCGGGGACAGGCGCCGCCTGTTCTTCACCGAGTTGCTCCGCGAGGGCAGTCAGATGCAGCTTCAGGCCCAGGAGAGATTCGTTCAAGAGAGTCAACAGCCGCTTTTCAGGGGTGGCCTCGTGCCTTCCGCGGACGGGCTGCTATGGTCGATGCCCCTGTGCGGCTAGTTCTTTGACAGCTGACAAGGCTGCTAATAAGACAATTCCAATTGAAAAACGTTGGGGTGATCGAATCGCGATCCCAACGATCCGTAAACGGCTACGCAGAAACTTTGATAGCGACATCGCGCCCGAGTTGCGGATCGAAACCGGCATCCGTCGAAGCTGGTCTCGAGATCGATCACGCCAAACATTTCCATACCGTCTTTTGATACTGCGAACTCCTCACTAACGACGCCGATGTGCCGCCGACTTAACGTCTCGACCAGACCCTCAACGACCGCGAGGTGAGAGATCGGAACATGGGTTGCTGTTGCGGGCGGTGTTGGCACATTCGCCAATTCCGCCCGAGTGATTTTCGCTGTGCACGGGATAAGCGTGCTTGTTTCTGACATAAGGTATTCTCCTTCCTAACTGACTTAAACAACGATTCAGTGGGCTTGCTCTGGATAGAGCCGTCGCCCAGCCTCCGGCCAGGAGGCAACGTGAATTCGATTCGAGCTGCAATCTACGCGCAGGTTTCCAGTGAACAGCAGGCCGCCGCGCATTCGATCGAAAGCCAGCTTGCCGCTCTCAGGACACTGGAAATCGGGGGTAATTTGAGAGCGCATCCCCACTGGGATGCAATTTTGCGAAACGCATCCCGCGATAACTGCAAGTTCAGCAAACAGAAACCAACCAAAACGCGCAGCGGCGCATCCCAATCCTTTATGTTCCACTAAGGAGTTTTGGCTGTCTGGGAGCCGTTCTTGGGGGTGGCCATTGTTGCAATTTGTTGCACTTTGTTCACAAACTGTTGCACCCGACTTCTCGAAGCCAAAACAGTTGCAGACTGTTCACAAACTGTTTGCAGATTGTTGCAAAACGCGAAAATCTCCTGATTCGATGTCTCGACAGGTTTGCGCCATTTCGGTGGTTCTTTTCCCAGCGCTGCCAAGCGGGGGCGGTTGCGGCGTCCGTTGCAACAACAAAATATGTCCCGAAGTGCCTCTGCCGTTCCCTTACAAATTGAGGGCCACTCCACGCTCAGAGGTGAAAAAATGGTCAATCTCATGACAGAGAACGAAGTATCGAAACGGCTCAACGTCAGCGTTGCATCGCTGCGCCGATGGCGGCTACTGAAGCGCGGACCGGCGTTCCTCAAGGTTGGATCTCTGGTCCGTTACCAGCCGGAGGAGCTTGAGGCTTGGCTTGCGTCGCTGCCGACTGGCGGGAGTGCCAGGCATGAGCGATCTTTCAGGACAGGCGGGGCGTGAAGTCGAATCCAGCAAATAGAATGTTTGCCAATAACCTATCGTTAGGTTTATAATGTTCCGTATGGAGCCAGTGAACGAAGCTGCAAGTCTGATGGGCCGACGCAGTGCCGAAGCCCGCGTGAAGAAGTGGGGCAAACGGGAATTCGTGAAGCGCATGCGGGAATGGGGCAAGCTGGGCGGCCGGCCGAAGGGCAGTGGGAAAAAAACGAAAGACACGAAGAAAGGCGGTAAGTGATGGCAGTCTACAAGCCAAAACGCAAGGGTGACGCGTCGAAGTTCTACGTCTGCGAGTTCGTCTATCAGGGCAAGCGATTCCAGGAATCGACCGGTGCGACAAGCAAGACCGTGGCAAAGGAGTACGAGAAGAGGCGCAAGGCGGAGATGGAGCGGGCGGCGGCGGGCTTGCCCACGCAACAGAAGGCCGCGCGCATTCGAACGGTCTCAGACGTGATTACGCCATACTTGGCGGGCTACAAGCTCAGCCATCGCCCGCAGAGCATCGTCTTCTCGACGGGGAGGCTGGAGCAGGTGAAGAAAGCTCTCGGCAACGTTGTGCTTTCTGATCTGACCGATGATCGCATTCGCGAGTACGTTCGCATTCGGCAGGCCGCTAAGATTTCCGGTCGCACGATCAACATGTAGATCGGCGAACTATCGCGCGCGATTGGCCGTACGTGGCGAGAACTGTGGCCGCGTGTGAGGCGGCTAGAAGAACGAAAGGACGTTGGGCGGGCGCTTTCCGCGGATGAGCAGTGGGCACTTCTCGAAGGTTTGAAGAACCGCCGGACGCCTCACTTGGTTACGCTAATTCCGTTGTTGCTTCTCACAGGAATGCGCGCAGGTGAGGCCCTCTCCCTAACATGGATGCAAGTCGATCTGATGGATAGAACGCTGCGCGTAGGCCGCGCGAAAACTTCAAATGGAACCGGACGCATGATCCCTATCAACGACGATCTGGCACCCGTTCTTGCGACGCATCGAGATTGGTTCGTCGGAGAGTTTGGTGAGCCGCTGCCAGCGCACCATCTGTTCCCGTGGGGCAAGCCGGTTCCTTCTGACCCGACGCGCCACGCGACGGATATTACATGGGGCTGGGACGAACTGCGTAAGGACACCAAAGTTTCTTGCCGCCTGCACGATCTCAGACACACCTTCGCCACGCACTTGGCCGAAAACGGGGTGTCTGAATCCACCATGCTTGCCCTGATGGGACACATGAGCCGGGCCATGCTGGAACGGTACAGCCACATTCGTATAACTGCTAAGAGGGACGCGATGGCGGGGGTTAGACTGCGCCCGATCATCACAAATTCGGAGGGAGTCCCTGTGGAAGTCCCTGTAGTAAGCCGGGAGACCGCGATTCACTGATCCGTAAGTTATTGATTCGGGTGGTGAGCGCGGTGGGAATCGAACCTACAACCTAGTGATTAAGAGTCACTTGCTCTGCCAATTGAGCTACGCGCCCGCTTCGGGAATCATTCGCACGATGCCGGCGCTTTGCAATTTTCGCTTGCGCCAACTTTTCGATTGTATCACTCGTTTCCTCTGGACGCGAACGAGGCCGCGGCGATCTGTGCGATATCCAGAAGCTTCGGCGGCGTCGCGGAAACTCCCGCCAACGCGTCGCGGAACATTGTGTTGCAGAAGGGGCAGGCCGCGGCTACCACGCTGGCGCCTGTCCGCACCAATTCCTCGGCGCGCTCCGCGCTGATCCGCTTACCCTTTTCTTCTCCCAGAAATGCCAGCCCGCCGCCCGCTCCGCAACAGAACGAACGCTCGCGCGACCGCCCAGGCTCAGTAAGCGTCCCATACTTACTCACAACATCCCGAGGAGCATCGTACACGTTGCGATAACGGCCCAAATAGCACGGATCGTGATATACGATCTTTTCGACTTCGCCTGTTCGCGCGGGCAATTGATCCAAATGGCGAGCTAGAAATTCGCTGTGATGTTCGATCGGAGGTGCTTGTCCATACTCGGCCCAATCGGTGCCGATGGTGCGGACGCAATGCGGGCAGATGGAAATGATTTTCTTGACCTTGTTCTGCTGCAGCGTTTCCAGATTGCTTTCCGCCAGTTGGCCGAACGCCAGATCGTTGCCCAAGCGCCGCGCCGGATCGCCCGTACATTTTTCCTTGCGCAAAACGCCGAATGTCACGTTCAACCCTCGAAACACTTGCACCAGCGAAGCGATGATTTCCCTGCCCTTTGGATCGTACCCGCCCATGCAGCCCAACCACAGACAATATTCTTGCGTGCCATCAAAGATGGGCAGTTCCTGCTTCTGGATAAATTTATCGCGATCGCTGGATGAGAAGCCCAACGCGTTGCCGTTCCGTTCCAGATTCAGGAAAAGCTTAGTCCCGTAGTCATCCTCCCATTTGCCGGTATTCACAGCACCGCGCCTGAGCCCGATGATCATCGGAAGATGCTGCACTCCCACCGGACATTGAAACTCGCATGACCCGCAAGTTGTGCATTGGAACACCGCTTCTTGAGAAAGGTGGACGCCGAGCAGAGGCTCTTCGCCGGCTGGACCGAATTCATTCAGATATCCGCGCACGCCCAACGCAATTTCTTTTGGATTGAGAATCTTTCCCGTATTCGTCGCCGGACAATGCTCGGAACAGCGGCCGCATTCGACGCACGTAAAGGCCTGCAGCGAGATTAGCTCCGTGATGTCTTTACCGGTGTCCAGGCCAAAATCTTCGTCGCCCTCGAGCGGCGGAATCTTGCTGAACGTATCTCGCTTCAAGAAGACCGTCACTGGACTCAGCACCAGATGCAGATGCTTGGTATGTGGGATCAGCGGCAGGAACGCCAGCAGCGTGAGTGTGTGCGCCCACCACAGCGCGCGGCTCGATTCCCAACCATGGACGAAGGTTCCAAGATACGTGATCATCAGCAAAAAGATCAGCAGCGCAATGATCCCGGATTCTGGCGACAACGGTCCCAGCCATTTCGGCCGGATCACAAATCGACGAAACGCCAGCCCGGCGATCCCAACCGCCACGCCAATCGCAACGACTGCGGCAATATCGAAATAAATCGAGCCGACGACGCCCGCCCGGTCGAGAAAGCCAAGCTTCACACCTTCGGCGAAATGGTTGATGGTGACCAGCGCGAAAACGCAAAATCCCCAAAACACCAGCGCGTGGGCGATGCCCGGCAAGGGCCGCTGGGAAATCACCTTCCCTTGCAACAACACTTCCCAGGTGAAATCGGCCAGCCGGCGCGCGACTGGTTGGATCTTAAAATCGGCGTCCTTCTTGGACTGCAGGATGATGCGCCAGACTTTGCGGAATCGCCACCAAAAACCAAAAGTGGAAGCTGCGAGCAGAACGAGAAACAGGGCCGACTCCGGCCAGGTCAAGTGGGGCACCAACTGCGAGTGTAGCGCAGGGACCAAAACCGCAATATCGGCGATAGANNGTAGCCGCATGCACATCGTCCCGGGCGATCACGAGCATCCCGCGAGCCCGCCCCAAGACTCACTGTGGTGGAGAATCGCCATTGGCCCTTGGCTGGCACCAATCCTTTTAGTTGCTGGATGGGCGCCGCTGTTCGTCGCCGATATAATTCTCGACATCCTGCAACAGCGCGGCGTCGTTGGTCCCCACGACGGAGTTGGCTTTGGCATGGGCTGGGGACTCGGTATTGCATTCCCGCTGACCATTGTTGCTTGTGCCTCAATCATCTTCCACTCCATCCGTGCCGTTTACCGATACTTCCTTCGCCGCTAAATCGCTGCCGCTATAAAGACGCCTGCCCTAGGCTACGATAGATAAATTAGGGGGAATCGTTTGCGATTCATAATGTCCGGGGCCGTGGGTTTCATCGGCTCGCATCTCACTGACCGTCTGATTGCCGAAGGGCACCAGGTGGTCGGCTATGACAACTTCATGACCGGAGATGCTCGCAATCTCGAGCACCTGAAGGGCAATCCGGCGTTTGAGTTCAAGAAATGGGATGTGTGCCAGCCCTTTGAGCCGGAAGGGGCCGTGGATGGCGTATTGCATCTGGCATCGCTCGCCAGCCCCAAGGATTATTTCGATCACCCCATCGAGACACTTGACGTCGGTTCCGCCGGAACGCGCAATATGTTGGAGATCGCGCGCCAGCACAAAGCGCGATTCATGATCACTTCTACGTCTGAATGCTATGGCGATCCGCTGGAGCATCCGCAGGTGGAGACTTACTGGGGCAACGTGAATCCGGT
>PKZC01000419.1 GCA_003132905.1 Bryobacterales bacterium
TCGGGATCATCAGCATCATGAAGCGCATGGTTATGTTTCCTTTTCAATGAGTGGAATAAGAGAGCGCAGACGAGCGTCGCGCAAGAAAAGCCCGGCCCAAACCAGTACTCCGAAAATGATCGGGAAGAGCGTATCGAATAATGGATCGCGCACGCGCAGATGTGTGGCCACTGCGCCGCCCAGGTAACCTGTCAACAAAATCGCTCCCAGGATCGAGGTGCGCGGGACGGCGTAGAGGACTACGCAGATCAGTTGGATGATCCCGAGAACGGGACCCAGGCTGGCCGGGTAGGCAAGCCGTGTGAATGCGTCCACGACAGGAGCTGGCATGAGCAAGTGCCCGGCTGCGTCGAAGAGCAGAAAGAGTAAGGAAAGGGCGCTGAGGATGCGCCCGGCCCAGACCGTCTTATTCATTATCCAATCTCACTTCGGAGGAGGGCCAGCGGGATTGTCGTGCATCTGGCGAATCTCCACTTCTCCGTCGCCCGCCACCTTGAGAAATCGCTCGGTCAATTGAATGGCCTCCGCCTTGGACTGCAACTGAAAGATGGCGTAGCCGCCGATCAACTCCTTCGCTTCGATGAAGGGACCGTCGGTAACAGTGACCTTTCCGTCAGCAAGCTTCACGCGCGCGCCTTTAGAACTGGCCTGCAGCCCATCAGTGGTGATGAAAAGCCCTTTCTGCGACAACTCGCCGATCAACTGCATCATGCCGGCTACGTGCTCCGGCTTAGGGGGAACGCCCGCTTCCATGTCCTTGAAGTTGGCGGGCTTGTAGATCATCATGAATCGCATCGTTCTGTCTCCTTTATGGTTGTGTNNGTTGTGAGCCGAATTTTTAGACCGGCTCTAATTATGCGTCGAACCAAGGATGGCCAGATCGACAGGCCGCGCTAATTTTTCTTTTGCTCGATTATAGGGCGCGGCAGGGCCGTCAGCGGAAGGGTGACGCGGTACATCGAGCCATCGGCGGCGGTCAAATCGAACGTGCCTCCGATGCTGGGAGGGCCGTCCTGGCCACCAAGAAACGTCACCGAACGGGCCGAGACTGCGCCGTCCAACAAACGGCCGGGCCGCGACCAGCGCCAAGTGCCCGATTGCAACGTGGTGGGTGATCCGATGGCGAAATGCAGATCGAGCGTGAGGATGGAAGAGCTATCGCTGATTAGAACTTGAGCCGCCAAACGATCGCCGTCGCGCAGGCCGCGCATCGATTCGATTTTGAACCCGGAGAGATCCTCGTGGCTGGATAAGTCCTGCAGCGGCTTGCGATCGGCACGTCCGCAACCCAGCAGCACAAAGCACCAGATCAAAACGCAGCACGGAAACGTAAGGCGTCCCCTCATTTTATGTGGGACCGATCCCGTTCGTTTTCGTTGCAGAGCTACTAGGTGACGTCGCTGTCTGGAAGAAGAAGCTCAGTGAACTTAACGGAAAAAGACTTGGTGTACACCTGGGGATCGTCATGCAAGGCTTCGCTGTGCGGGTGACCGATACTATCCCATCCAGCCAGCTTTTATCATTGAATCCCACAGTGTCCACCGCAAGCGTATCGCCTTCCCACTTGCCGACCGAATATCCCAACCATAACGGTTCGGGATCGGCGGGAGCCTTGCGGCCATCCGTGTATATCTGGCGAAAGGTGTTCTCGTACTCATTTCGCACTATTATTAGTTCCGGCGTTTGGATGATCTTGAAAGGACCGGGCAGCAATTCATCGGCCGGAATTACAATCGGCAAGCAATGTAGCAAGGGAGACTCCTGCTTCGCCCGCTGATGAACCAGGTCCGCGAACTCGGGCCGCAGAGGCGTCTCCTCCGGCTTGAAATCAAGAAGAATATTGATAAGGTATTTCGAGAAAGCGGACGAAGTGTCTCCCAAGGCGCTGTCCGCGCTCAGATCGCCGAATAGCCGTTTCATTTCGGCGACGGGCGTCGCCTCCACCTGCCAAACACCGGAAAGGTCTGGCTTCCCATTGGGCGCCTTGCGAGCGGGCGCGGTGAGGTTCAGTTTACCATCGCGCGTGCGGGGAGTCTGTGGCGTCGGATAGTTCAGCCATTGGGCCTGGGCGGTTATACACGCGCCTTAGGAGAAGGACTAAAACGAATACGGATCGACAACAAACTCGCATGGTGACATAGAGTTTAGCCCAGTCCCGTCCGCAATCAATAATCATTTAAACTCAAAAGTGTTGCCAAAGGCTTTGTTCGCTATAGCGGCGCTCAGTGCGCTGATCGGGCCGGCGTTTGCGTTGAATCCCCAGCGCGCGCTCACGCAATACACGCGAACCGTCTGGACCCAGGAACACGGTCTTCCGCAAGACACCGTTCGCGCCATCGCCCAAACCAAGGACGGCTACCTGTGGATCGGCACGGATGAAGGCCTGGCGCAATTTGACGGCTATGACTTCGTAGTCTTCAACAAAGAGAATGGCGCGCTGCCGAGCAACAGCGTGGGGGCGCTTTGGGCGGCCAAAGACGGAAGCCTGTGGATTGGCACGCTGGGAGGCCTGACGCGCTATCGCGATGGGAAGTTCACTACCTTCACGAAGAAAGATGGCTTGGACGACACGTCGGTCAATTCGATTACGGAAGACCCATCCGGCGCCATCTGGGTGGTGGCCGGGGTATATGTCAACCGTTTCCAGGACGGCAAGTTTACGAATTATAGCCCGCGGCAGGGATTGCCCATCCAAGCTTTGCGCACCGTTTACTGCGGACGCGACGGAAGTATATACGTAGCTGGTTTCGGCGGCGTGGTTCGCCACGAAGGCAACCATTTCGTCTCGGTTCTGGGACCGGTGGGCGACATTGTAATTTCACTTCTGCAGGACCGTCACGGGAATCTTTGGGTGGGTGGCAGCTTCGGCGTGCTGATGCGCAGCCCGGGGGGCGAGCTTCGGCGATACACCGTCAATGACGGACTATCGGACAACTATGTCCGTTCGATTTGGGAAGACCGCGATGGAAATCTTTGGGCGGGCACGGATGGCGGGTTGGCGCGTTTCGAAGATGGACGCTTCGTCAGCAGTCCACTGGCAAGCTCGCATGAGCGTGAATGGGTACGCTGCATTTACGAAGACACCGAAGGCAACCTGTGGGTGGGAATGAACAGCGGGTTGAATCGGCTGCGGAACGATGTCTTTAGCATGTATGGCGAATCGGAAGGCCTGCCGAGCGACGAGCCCACCACGGTTTATCAGGATCATCGCGGCAGAATCTGGGTGGGTTTTCATGACCGCGGACTAGTGCAATTGGTGGATGGAAAACCGGCGCGAGTGTATACGCAGAAAGACGGCCTGCCGAGCAACGAGATTTTCTCCATTCGCGAGAACAGCGACGGCGATCTGCTGATTGCGGCGCGCGGCGGCCCTAGCCGTTTGCACGACGGTTACTTTGTGAACCCGGTGATGACCGATCCGTTGAATCGCCGCGTCGCGTTTGACTACTTCCAGGACCGGAGTGGCAAGCTCTGGGTGGCTTCTCCAGCCGGTGTGAGCGCGCTCGAAAACAACCGCTCCCGCACCGTGATCCCGGGTGGATCGCAACTCAACAATGACGCCGTGGTGTTGTGCGAAACCCACGATGGCAGCTTGTGGGCCGGCACATATGGCGACGGCCTGTGGCGTCTCGACATTTCCGGGTCCCAAAAAGGGCAACTGCGGCTCTTCACCGTCGACGATGGACTTTCGAGCAATCAAATTCGCTCGCTGGTGGAAAGCGCGGACGGCACTCTATGGATCGGTACTTTTGGCGGCGGATTGGACGCGTTGCGCGACGGGCAGTTTTTTCACGTCACCGCGCGCGACGGCCTGTTGAGCGACAACGTTTCGCACATTGAGGACGATGGCCACGGATCGTTGTGGTTGAGCACCACGCGGGGTATTTGTCGCGTGCGGAAACAAGATATCTGGGATCTGAAGAGCGGCAAGATCCGAGCAATTCAGCCAGTCAACTACGGCGTGGCGGACGGCTTGCGCAGCGCACAGTGCGCTCCGGGATATCCCACCAGCCGGGGTGGCACCCGAAGCAATGACGGACGCTTGTGGTTTCCCACCAGCCGCGGTTTAGCCGTACTCGATCCGAACGACCGGCGAATCGCGGCGGCGGCGCCAGTGGTTCATTTGCTCGAAGTGATCGTGGACGGACGCCAGGTTCCGGTGGGCCAAAAGGCCAGACTGACGCCTGGTAACGGCCGGCTGCAATTCCGGTACACCGGTATTTATTTGAGCGCTCCCGAACGCGTGCGGTATTCCTATCGTCTGGAAGGGCTGGACGGCGAGTGGATCAGCTCGGTGGCGCGGCGGGTGACCAATTACAACAGTCTGCCGCATGGGCATTACCGATTCACAGTTCGAGCCGCCGTCCCCAATGGACCAGCGGGCGAATCCTCGTTCGCCTTCGACCTGCTGCCGCATTTCTATGAGACCGCTTGGTTCCGTTATTTCTGCGCGCTCCTGGCCGCGGCCGGCATCTGGGGTCTGTACAATTTGCGGCTGCGGCAAATCCGCCAGCGGTTCTCGCTGGTGCTGGATGAGCGCGGACGGCTGGCGCGCGAGATTCACGATACACTGGCGCAAGGCTTCGTGGGGATTTCATCGCAACTGGATGCGGTAGCGCTAACACTGAACGGTCACGTGGACCTGGCGCGCAAACATTTGGAACTGGCGCGCAAGATGGTGCGGCATAGTTTGACGGAAGCCCGGCGGTCTGTGATGGATCTGCGAGCGTCGGCGCTGGAAGGTCACGACCTGCCGGCCGCGCTTTCGGAAGCGGCGCACCAGTGGACCGCAGGATCGACAGTGCAGATCCGCGTGGATGTGGAAGGCGAGAGCCGCGCGCTGCCCGAGGAGACCGAACAACATCTGCTGCGAATCGCACAGGAAGCCGTGACCAATGCCGTGAAGCATGCGCGCGCCAGCCAGGTGCGCATTCATCTCGCTGTGGCAGGGCGGAAATTAAGTTTGAGCGTCGCAGATAACGGACGCGGGTTCGAGCAGGATGAGGCGTTCTCGGAAGTGGGCGGCCATTTTGGCCTGTTGGGCATGCGCGAACGCGCGGAACGTTTGGGGGGCGAGCTTCAGTTGCACAGCGAACCGGGCCAGGGCACGGAAGTAGAAGTGACGGTGCCGCTCTCGTGACTACGGACCATCCTATCCGGATCCTGATTGCGGAAGATCATTTAATCGCGCGCGTCGGCGTGAAGACCATCATCAACGCGCAGCCTGACATGAAGGTAGTGGCCGAAGCCGCCAACGGCCTGCAAGCCGTCGAGTTATTCCGAAAACACCGTCCCGATGTGAGCTTGATGGATGTGCGGATGCCTGAGATGAACGGCGTGGAAGCCACTCAGGCCATTCGGGCCGAATTTCCCCAGGCGCATATTATCGCGCTCAGCACCTACGGGGGCGATGAAGACGTTCGGCGTGCACTGCAAAGCGGCGCTCGCGCATATTTAACGAAAGACGTGTTGCACGACGAACTGATTCGCGCCATCCACGCCGTCCATTCGGGCGGGAATTACTTACCTCCGGGCGTTGCGGCGGCGCTGGAATCGAGCGCTTTGCCCGCCGGCTTGAGCGCGCGGGAAGCAGAAGTGCTCGCGCTGATCGTGAAGGGCTACGGTAACAAGCAAATCGCGTACGCGCTCGGCATCGCCGAACACACGGTGAAGAATCACGTGAAAAGCATCTTGAACAAGCTCAGCGTGGACGACCGGACGCAGGCCGCGACAGCGGCGATCCAGCGCGGGATTATTCATCTATAGTTCATACGTCCATGATTTCGATGGCCTGATTCAAGGTCTGAATTCCATCCCTCCCCGGACTCAGTTTGTATTCATGGGCGATGTAACCGGTGAAGCCCAGTTCGGCGATCGTCTGCGCTACAAAATGGTAGTTCAGCTCCTGGGTGCCGTCGATTTCATGGCGGCCGGGCACGCCACCGGTGTGGAAATGCGCGATCCATTGGAAATTATCGCGGATGGTGCGGCAGATGTCGCCCTCCATTATCTGCATGTGATAAATGTCGAACAGCAGCTTCACGCGCGGTGAATTCACGCGGCGGCACACGTCGACGCCCCAAGCGGTGTGATCGCACATCTGATCCTTGTGATCGATCTTGCTGTTCAGCAGCTCCAAACAAATTGTGACGCCTTTGTCTTCAGCCTGCGCCTTCACTCGATTGAGGAACGCGACGGAGTTGTCGGCGCCCTCGGCGTCGGACATGCCGCGGCGGCTGCCGGAAACGGTAATCAGGTTGGGGCACCCACCGGCGGCGCATTCATCGATTGCCGGGCGCATGGATTTGACCAAATCGTCCTGAACGCCCTTGCGATTGATGCCGTCGGGAATGGTGACGCCGGCGTTGGGCAATCGCATGGTGGGGATGAGGCCGTATTTCTTCAAGACCGGCCAGTTTTGCGCGGGAACCAGGTCGAAGCCTTTGCAGCCGAGACGCGCGGCCTCGCGGCACATGTCCTCAAACGGCATCTTGGCGTCGAACACGCCTCGCGTCACGCATTGATTCAAACGTCCTTTTCGCGAAACTGGCGGCGCGGTCTGCGCGAACGCGCTTGAGGCGGTGGCGGCGGCGAGGCCGGTGACAAAATCTCTGCGTCGCATCAGGGGATTATATAGAATTATTCAGATCGCCCATGAACATTGCTGGAGCCGTTGCCATTGTCACCGGAGCCGGAGGTGGAGGCCAAGGCCGCGCTGTCGCGTTGCGTCTGGCCAAAGAGGGAGCGTCGGTGGTGGTTTCCGACCTAGACGAAGCGGGCGGCCATGAGACTTNNTGAGGCCGCGGGCGGGAAGGGCGCCTTCTTCCGAGCCGACGCCGGGAATGAAAACGATCTACGCGCCCTGATTGGCTTTGCCGAAAGCGCCTTCGGCGGGCTGGACATACTTGTAAACAACGCGGGGCCCTATTTCCCGGGCGCGCCGTTGGAGCGCTGGGACGAAACACTGAGGGCCAATCTCGTCGGCGCCATGAACGGCACTCTCTTCGCAATAGAGCCGATGCGACGCCGTGGCGGCGGGGCTATCGTCTACTACGGTTCGACATCGGCCGTCGGCCACGGCAAGAAACACTGCTCGTCGCCGGCGTATGACGTGGCTAAGGCAGGCGTCGCCAGGCTGGCTACCACCTTGGGCTGGATGCGCGACACCTATAGTATCCGCGTGAATTGCATCGTGCCGGATTGGGTGGCTACCGACGAAATTCGCGAATATGTCGATACGCTGGACCCCGATCAGCGACGCGCCGCCGGAGTGCCGGAGACGCTCACCACGCTGGATGAAATCGCAAGCGCGGTGCTTCGCCTGATCACGGACGAATCGTTGTTCGGGCGGGTTGTCGTTTGGTGGAGCGGACAGCCGCCGGGTCTGATCCCGATCGGCGACCCGGGTTATGCGAGCCTCGATCGTTTTGCTTTTTGACACCGCGTAGCGCATTTGGGCCATGCGCTTCAGGAGCGCGGGCGCGCCATCGGGCAAGAGCTCGGCCAGTTCGTACATCGCTTTCATCTCGATCCGACGCCGCTACCGTATATATGCGCTGTGACAATAATTGATTGCTGATGACGACATCCATTAACGAGACCGATTGAATTAACGAGACGGATTGAATCAGCGTTAAATTAGAGGGGTCCCTTCAGATGTACTCACCAAAGCACTTCCTATCTACGTGCAACCACATAGGCTCACCCGTGGTAACTTCGTTACGCGATAGTTGCGGAGACGTAACTAGGCGGGAAATCGGCCTTAGTTTTTTTCGGGCCAATCACAACCAGTCGCCCGCACTAAATCCTTCGCAATGTGCCGCTTAGGGATGCCCTGGCGCCCTAAAGGGCCGACGAATTCCTTGCCTCGCACAGGCAGATAACCTCGGATGGGCGTGACTGGGGCGATGAAGCAGAACGCCCGTTAGGTCTCCGGAGGACAAGTTGACGCATCACACGTTATTTCTCGAGCACAAAAAGAATGTGATACTCGGGCCCTATATCTATGTCCTGGCCGAGATGGATTGTCTGTGCGAGGCGCATATTGTTTTGGACAAAAATCGATTGCCAGCGCTCGGGCGTAGTGAAATTGTAAGGAACTGGCACATTGTCATGAAGCACTCTGTTGTAGAACCAGTCAACGAATGCAGCAAAGGCAATCTGATCTTCATCTGGCATGTCCACCAATTCGTACTTCAACGGGGATGTTATCTGATGAACGCCGATAACAGACTCAATGATTATCAGCCTTTTCTGCGCTGCGCCCCATGCCAACTTCAGGAGTTCCCGAGGGTTAGTTGAGTGGTGCAGAACCGTCAAGAGCAATACGGTGTCAAAGGAGTCGTCAGCAGTCGGCAGCGGCTGTCCTTCCGTGTAACGCCTAAATGGTAGATTAAACGCCGCTGGCACATATTTCACGACGTCCGTTAACAAGATTTTCGTGAACCGATCTTTCAGGAGATTCGCAATCAGTCCGTTTCCGCATCCGATGTCGAGAAGAGAATCACCCTGTAGGAACGGTGCTATTTCCTCACAAATTATACGAGCCCTCTGGGTTAGCGCCTCGTCTTTCGTGTCGGCGAGAGTCACGCCAGTGAGGCTGCGTTTGAGTTCTCCCTCATATCCCGCTACATCTTCTGCCACTTTCGCCTGTGCCCGCGCATAGCGAATGAATCTCTCGATGGCTTCGCTACCCAGCCCATACAAACCGAGCACTCTACCAAGGTACCTGTTCACATACGGGAGAAGCGCCGTGTTGAGAATCACTGACTGAGGTGTTGGGATCTTGTGCCCCCATATGTTCGTGTTAAATTGCATGTCATCCATAGCACGCCATAAAGTCGGCGGAGGCATCTTCAACATGGCTTTTAGCTTGCCGAAGAGTACATCGCCCTGTGCTTTTAAAGCCACTTGAATATAATCTTCCTCGAGTCTGCCTTTGCTCCACCATTCTGCATAGCCTTTCGATTGAACTCCTACATCCTGAGTCTCTGCCTCTTTATGCATTGACCGCAAATAGCCCACATAAGCATCCCTGTCTCGTTCGCTCCTAGAGCGGCCTCTGCACCTTCGTTAACTGGAATCGCAAGTGTCCGTGCCGGTATAATCGCTTCTGGTGATCCTGTTCATCGATGTTAAAACGGATGTGGCAGGTGGTTTCCCCACCTTCTTGAGTGGCATAAACTAGCACTGACTTGAATCCAACTCGACTGCTAGGGTCAAGGTCATTGTCCCAGAAAAATGATGCGCCTTCGGCGGTTATGTCGCCGTCCTCAAGGTCAGGGTTGATATGAAAGTATCCTACGACCTGAGATTTGGCACTTAGATTGGAGGCCTGGGGCATATCGAAACAGTAGATGAATGTGGCGGGATAGCAACCAACTCTTAGCTTCTTGTAGCACCATATCAGCAGAAGGCATCCGAATGTCACCACAAGCACATCGACCATGGGCCAGAGGTGATGTATCGCATCTTGCGAGACTACAGACTTGAGAAGTGCAGTCCCAACTTGCTCTCCCCACCCTCCGTAAACGCCGAGGACAAGGCTAGCGATCAGGATCACGGCGGTTTCGGATCTATCCATAGCCGCCCAGGCAGGTCTTGTGACTCGATATACGTTTTTCATAACTAAGCCGTGCTCACAGCGTTGCTATACTCGTCACCAAGCTGACACGTTACGCACTTTCCCTGTATCCTTCAGTCTGAATCGCAGGATCATGGGGACTGCGATCTTCGCCCAATCAGCGGGGTCGAGATACCCGGAGATGTCAGCCGTCGGGTTGCCCAGGTATTTGCGGAGCATTCCCGTTTTGACGGTGCCAGGATTGAGTGCCACTGCGGCGATGCCGTTCGGTTTTATCTCTTCGGCCAATACACGCGTGAGTGCTACCACGGCCCATTTCGTAGCGCAATACGGTGCCATTTGCTTCTCAAATGTTTTTCCCCAGCGCGAACTGAAGTTCACGATTACCCCGCGACCGCAATCTATCATGGATGGGGCGAAATTGCGTATAACGTTTACGACACTAGTGTCCGGCTAGAAGTG
>PKZC01000457.1 GCA_003132905.1 Bryobacterales bacterium
CGACCTGATCGGCGTCGAAGGCTACCTGTTCCGCACCCGGACCAATGAGCTGAGCATTCATGTGGAACACCTGTATTTCCTCGCGAAAACGCTGTTCTCGATGCCCGAGAAGTGGCATGGCTTGGAAGACGTCGAGACGCGCTATCGCCAGCGCTACCTCGATCTGATTGCGAACCCGGAGGTCCGCAAAGTCTTCGTGACGCGCGCGAAAATCGTCTCATCGCTGCGCCGCGAGTTGGAATCNNCTCTACCTCAAGCGGTTGCTGGTCGGCGGCCTCGAACGCGTCTACGAAATCAACCGCAACTTCCGCAATGAAGGCATTTCCACGCATCACAATCCGGAATTTACGATGCTCGAGTTTTATCAGGCCTATACCGACTATCACGGCATGATGGATCTTTCCGCGGACCTGTTGCGTCAAGCTGCCATCGACGCCACAGGCGGCACGGAAGTTGAATATCAGGGCCGCCGTCTCGACTTCGCGAATATCCGCCGCGTCTCGATGCGCGAGGCCGTCGGCGACGCCAGCCTGAAAGGCCACGCATTGGTCGAAGCTTTCGAACGCAACGTCGAGCCGAACCTGTTTGAGCCAACCATGGTCTACGATTTTCCAGTCGAAGTCTCGCCCCTTTCCAAGAACAAACCGGACGACCCGGATTTTGTGGAGCGTTTCGAGATTTTCTGCGCGGGCATGGAAATCGGAAATGCCTTCACCGAATTGAACGATCCGCGCGAGCAGCGCCGCCGCTTCGAAGCCCAGCTTGCCCTGCGCGAAAAAGGCGACACCGAAGCGCATCAAATGGATGAAGATTATGTTCGCGCGCTCTCCTACGGCCTGCCTCCCACTGGCGGCGAGGGCATTGGGATCGATCGCCTGACCATGATCCTGACGAATTCGCGCTCCATTCGCGACGTCATTCTATTTCCGCTGCTGCGCCCCGTGCAATGAAGACGTTCGAGTTTTTCATCGCCAGCCGTTATCTGCGCGCCAAACGCAAGCAGGCGGTGATTTCGGTGATCACCGTCATTTCCATTTTCGGCGTCATGGCTGGTGTGGCCGCGTTGGTGATCGGCATCGCCATCAACAATGGATTTCGCGATACGCTGCAGCGCAGCTTGCTGGGCGCCACGGCGCACGTGATGATCTTGGAGAAGCAGCCTGATGAGGGAATCTCTAACTGGAGCGAGCTCGACCCGAAGCTGAGCAAGCTTCCCCATGTCATTAGTGTGTCCCCCAATCTGTACGGCACGGTGCTGCTGGCTGGGCCGCTTCAGTCCGGAGGCGCGGAAATCAAGGGTGTCCCCGTCGACAATCCGCCAAACATGCTGAAACATTTGAAGCAGGGCTCGTTCGAAAGGCTGAAAGATACCGGCGGCTTGCCCGGCATAATCCTAGGCTCCAACCTGGCCCAGAGCACTGGGATGCTATTGAACAGCGTAGTCAACGTGATATCCCCCAAGCCAGAAATGTTCGGTCCGGAGATACGCTTTCCAACGCCATTCAAATTTCGCGTGGTGGGTATTTTCGAATCCGGGTTCTACGAGGTGGATTCCTATTGGGCCTTCACGACGCTTGGTTCAGCGCAAGCGATCTTCAGCGAGGGTAACGTGGTGAACTCCATCGAACTCCAACTGGACGATATCTACAAGGCGCCCGAAGTTGCGAAGCTGGCGGAAAAGATCGCGGGTCCCAAGCTGNNTGATCATGATGGTGATGGAGAAGAACCGCGACATCGCAGTGCTGATGTCGATGGGGGCCAAGCGCCAGCAAATCCGGCGAATTTTCATGCTGCAAGGAGTTTTGATTGGCGCGGTAGGCACTGTTTTCGGGCTCACGCTGGGCTATTCGTTATCGATTCTGGCCGATCACTACCGCTGGCTGCGCTTGAGCGAAGACGTGTATTCGGTCAGCTATGTGCCGTTCAATCCGCGCTGGGAAGATGGCATTTGGATCGCGGCGGCGGCGATCCTGGTCAGCCTTATCGCGACATTGTATCCGGCCAAGGCAGCCACTGCGATCGCGCCAGTCGAGGCCCTTCGCTACGAATAGGCCTCGGCCGCGCGCCTTGCCGAACAGTCCAGGCCTTTAGTGACCGTCGTGATCGGGGTCGCCTTGCGCGAGATCACTTTCACCGGATGCTTTCTTGCTCAGCACTACCGTGTCTTGCGGTTGTTGCTGATTGTTCTTCTGTGCCTGGACCACCTGCTGCTGCCGCTGTGCCTGCTGGGCTTGGGCAATCGGCGATGTGCTGCTTACGCTGTTGATCATGAAGTTCTCCTGACACTTGGCTTATCGGGCGGCGGGAGAAAAGTATTAACGCGGCATGGATGGGTAGTGTCTGAAATGTGCGTTGAAGAGTAGCGCCTAAGGGCTCCTCTTGGCGTCGAGAATGAGACAGATCGACGCGCTTAGAAATCCGACAAACATTCCGGCGTACCCAAGGCCAGTCACAATTGTTATTTGAGCGCCCTGTTCAGGCGACCAGCGAGGCACTCCATAAAGAGATGCGCAAACAAGGTATGGGAGAAGAAGAGCAGTTGTGCATGCGATTGCCACGCGCGCGAATTTGGAGCAATATGGCACGATCCGAGGAACCTCCCAATATAGAAGCGCCAGCAGCGCTAATGGCCACAGCGGTCTAAGGCTCATTTACCTTCTAGCCTAAGACTTCTTGGGTGGTGGTGGAGGAGGCGGTGGGGGCGGAGGAGGCGGAGGAGGCGGAGGTTTGGGCGGCGGTGGATAGTGCGTCTTACCAAGGTCGCCCGCTGCACTAAGCGTAGCGGGCCGTTGCGATCCTGGCAGCTTGGTCGAGCCAGTAGTTGAGACGAGCTGTTTTGTTCGGGAACTTAGTGCCGCTCTTTGAAAGTACCTCCGCCCGATCATAGATTTGATGATACTGCTCTCCAGCATCGCCGGAATCCAGATTGTTCCACAACCGTTCGTAGTCGCGCTGCACAGCACTCCAGCCGCTATGCAGATCGGAGGCATCCCGAGCCATCGATCCATACTGGCTAATCAACAGCCAAAAACTTACAGCGGTAGCCAGAATTGGAATGGCCAGTTTGACACTAGGGTCCAGTTGTGACAAGGCAGTTCCTACCGTTCCCGATGCTGCTAACAAAGTGGCAACACGCAGCCCCTTATCGAGCTTCAAATAATGTCCGACCAGCTCGCCGAAATAATTGGCGCGCATGTCGGCAGTGAGCATCTCTTCCCATACGCACCGTCGGAGATTGTCTCTTAGCATACCTGCGCCTTCAAGCACCATTATCGCTCTTTGCCTTCAACGCAGATTTCGGACACTACCCATGGATGCCCTGGCCGGCGCGATAAACTAGCTCTGTAGACACCCTCATGGCTTGGCCGGTGTTGTTGCTGGCCCGCGAGTTGGATCTCGGGGGCAGCGAGCGCCAGATGACCGAGATCGCGAAGACGCTGGATCGTTCGCGATTTTCTCCGCACGTTGCCTGCTTTCGTCCCCAGGGGCTCCGCCGCTCGGAGCTCGCCGCCAGTGCTGTGCCCATCGTCCACTTTCCGGTGGATTCCTTCGCCTCCTGGGGAGCTTTCAGCGAAGGGTGGAAGCTTGGAAGCTATATCCGGCGCCACAATATCCGCCTGGTGCACACTTTCGATTATCCGCTCACCTTATTCGCGGTTCCGGTGGCGCGTTGGTCCACGCGGGCGGTGGTGGTGTCCAGTCAACGATCCCATCGTTCCTTGATCCCTCACAAATATCGCGGCCTAATTCGAATGACGGATCGCATGGCGCACGCAGTCCTGGTGAATTGCGAATTCGTGCGGCAACACCTGCAGAACAACGAAAACGTCCCAGCCGCTCGTATCCGGCTTTGCTATAACGGCGTGGATCTGGAAGAGTTTCACGCTTGTCCGACGCCTCGGGATTCGCTCACCATCGGCGTAGTGTGCGCGCTGCGGCCGGAAAAGGACATCGGCACATTGATTGATGCCTTCGCACGCATTCGACGCCCGGGTCTGAGGCTGCTGATCGTCGGCGGCGGCTCGATGCTCGGCCAGTTGCGAGAGCAGGCTGAAACCAGAGGACTGGCAAGCGATTGTACTTTCGTACCGGCCACCGCAGACGTCGCCGAGTGGCTGCGCGCCATCGACATTTTCGTTTTACCCTCGCTATCGGAAGCGCTCTCCAATTCGCTGCTCGAGGCCATGGCCTGCGGATGTTGTCCGGTGGCTTCCCGAATTGGAGGCAACGTGGAACTGATCCGCCACGGTGAAAACGGCATGTTATTTGATGCCGGCGATGTCGATCAATTGAGCCATGTTCTGTCCACGCTGCTGGACCTTCGGGTGCTTCGCGAGCAACTTGCCGCCCGAGCGCGCTGCACAGCCGAAAAGTTTTCCATCGCGGCATCGGTGCGGCGGATGGAAGAGATCTACACCGAATTAATTCAGAAGTCTAGCGGGCGATAATGGGCCGTCCATTGCGGTCCCACCTCCGGCCAGGAATACTGGGCGCAGGAAGCGAGGGCATTGGCTGCGAGACGCGATGCCAGCCCCGGTTCGTCCAGCAGCCGCAGAGCGCAGGCGGCCATCGCCCGATGATCGTTCGGTGCAAAAAGCAGGCCGTTGATCTGATCTTCAACTAAGTTCGGGATGCCACCGGCATTGCTCGAAACCACCGGAAGTCCCGAGGCGAAGCACTCCAGCACAGAGAGCGGCATGTTGTCGGCGTCCGGGCTCATCAGATAAATATCCGCTGCATCATAGAGGGCGGCAACATGTCCCGGCGAAACGGAACCGATGAATTGCGTTTGGCGCAGGCCGAGCGATTCCGCCAGGGCCTCCAGCGCCGGCCGCAGCGGTCCGTCGTGCGCGATGGTAAGCCGCGCGCCCGGATAACGCTGCTGGATGAGGGCGAAGGCGCGTAGCGTGCACGCCGGATTGTACTCCGGGGCGAGTCCGCGATTGTGCAGGAAAAGGGGACGGGGGCGCGACCGGTTCCGATAGCGCAGGGCTTCCGGTTCAGCTACGTTGGGAACCCGCGTGGCAGCCAGGCCGTAGCGGGCGAAAACATCCACCAGATATTCGGAGGGCACGACGATCGTGGTCGCCAGGCGCATCAGCCGGCGTGCAGCGGGCCAGTGTGCCAGGTGATCCTCAGCGCGACCGTCGTGATAGTTGAGGATGCTGCGCTTCCGCCNNAACAGCGCCGGAACGGGAAACAGATAGAACGAGAAATATCCCGGAGTGAATATATGCAGGATGTCGGCCCCGCCGATATTTCCAACCAGGCGAGCGAGATAAAGGACGAGAGAAATGAGCGTTCGCACGTACTTCATGCTCAGCGCGGCAGGCAGCTGGGAATTCACCGCGAGAAATCGAACTTGAACGGAGGGCTCATTTGCCAGGTATCGCAGCAGCCGGCTGGCCTGGATGGATTGACCGCCGATGATGCTGAGCGATGGCGCGATCAAAAGAACGTGGACTGCCGAGTCCCTGACGATGCGGGTGTCATGGCTGACCTGCGCTAAAACGGCTGGTTTCGTCTTCAGCATGGCGTTACCGCTGCTCCTGGTCCGCCGTATGGACCGTGCGCAGTATGGGCTGTACAAGCAGGCGTTTCTCATAGTCACAACAGCGATGACGGTGCTTCCTTGGGGCGTGGGGATGAGCGCCTTCTATTTCCTTCCTCGTGAAAAGTCGCGACGGCGGGAAACTGTTTTGAATATTATGCTGCTCCATGTTGCGGTGGGCGCATTGGCCTGCGGCGCACTGGTCCTCTATCCCTCGATTCTTACCGCCATTTTCGGCGATGCCCGGCTGGCGGCTTATGCGGCCTGGATCGGCGTCACGATTCTGTTCTGGATCACCGGAGCCTTTCTCGACATGCTTCCGGTAGCCAACGACGAAATCCGGCTGGCGTCGGCATTCATCATCGGCATTCAGGCATCGCGAGCGCTGATCTTCGTCTGCGCCGTCTTGATTTTTGGAACCTTGCGATCGCTGCTCGCCGCGGCCATTCTGCACGGACTGATTCAGACCGTGTTGTTGATCTGGTATGTGCAATCCCGCTTTCCTGGTTTCTGGCGCGTATTCGACCGCCGAATCTTGCGAGAGCAGCTCTCTTATGCCCTGCCGTTGGGCGCGGCTGGCATTTTGATGATCGTACAAACGGACCTTCACAACTACTTTGTGTCGCATCATTATGGACCGTCGTTGTTCGCGATCTACGCGCTGGGCACGCTGCAGTTGCCGCTGATGGGTCTGATTCAAGAAGCAGCTAATTCTGTTCTGATTACCCGCGTCAGCGTTCTTCAGCAGCGCGACGAACCTCGTCAGATTGTGTTGCTGCTGGCGCGGGCTGCACGCAAGCTCGCCGCGGTGTATTTCCCGGTGTATGTGCTTCTGCTGGTGGCGGGCCGCGAGTTCATCCGGGTTCTGTTCACGGCGCGGTTCGCCGATAGCTGGCCGATTTTCGCGGTGAATCTTACTCTGCTGCCGCTGGGTATCGTGTTGCTCGATCCACTGTACCGGGCATTCGAACGCGAAAGATATTTTCTGTTGCGGCTGCGGATCGTATTGGCCCTCGCCCTGATCCTGGCGCTTTGGCTGTTTACGGCGCGGCTCGGTCTGCTGGGGGTAATCGCTCTGGTAGTCGCGATCAGCGCAACCGAACGCGTAGTGATGGCGATTCATTTTGCGCGGCTGCTGGGAGTCACCGCTCGCGACGCGGTTTTGCTCCGCGACATCGCTAAGATCGCAGCCGCTGCCCTGGCCGCCGGTCTGGTGGCCGAAGTCGTCCGGCGTTGTTTCCTGGGTGAGAACGCTGTTGCCCTGCTGGCCGAATGTGCCGCTGCGTTCGGGGTTGTCTACCTGGCAGCGCTGACCCGCTGGCCGCCGGTTCCTTTGGCGAGCAAAGCGACTTCGGCGGGAGTGAGTTCGCGGTAATGGCCGATTGGAAGTTCGCCGATGCGCAGGTCCCCGATCCCGGTGCGCACCAGCTTCAGAACCTTGCTTCCGATGGCTTCCAGCATGCGCCGCACCTGCCGGTTGCGCCCTTCGTGAATCGTGACTTCGATGAACGAATACTTCGTGGAATCGCGCACTCGCTGCACTTGCGCCGGTTGCGTGGCACCATCGTTCAACACTACCCCCGAGCGTAACTGCTGAAGCTGCTCTTCGCTGAGCAACGTCGACGATTTCACCAGGTACGTTTTGGCCACTTTGTAATCGGGATTGGTCACGCGTTCGGCAAAGCGCGTGTCGCTGGTGAGCAACAGCAATCCGCTGGTGTCCAGATCCAGACGCCCCACCGGAACCACCCAGCGTCCGGCGTCTTGAATCAGGTCGTAAACCGTGGGGCGGCCTTCCGGATCCTTGAACGTGGTGAGGTAGCCGGTGGGTTTGTAGAGCAGCAGGTAGATTTTCTCGCCCGCCTGGACGGCTTTGTCGTCTAAACTGACTTTGTCGCGCGCCAGGTCCACCCAATGGTCGGGAGTCTGGATCAGCTTCCCGTTTACTTTGACGCGGCCCGCGCCGATCCATTTGCGCGCGTCGGTGCGCGACCCCAGGCCCGCCTTGGAGAGCACGCGTTCCAGGGTCTTGAGCGGGCGCTTGCCGGGCGGTGGCTTCTTCACGCCAATACACTAGCATGCGGTGTAGTTGGGAACCGGGAAGGTTTTTCTCCGGCTGGTGTAGTCTGAGTGTGCGGCTTCCTGGAATGCGGAAAGTCACCCTGGTCCGGGGCGCGCGGCAGTTGCTCACTTTGCGCGGCCCGAGCGGTCCCCGGCGCGGGGCCGATCTCCGGAACCTGGGCATCATTCAAGATGGCGCGGTACTGATCGCCGACGGCCTGATCGTCGAAGTGGGGCCCAGCCGGCGCTTGGAGAATCTCGCCCTCGCGCGCGGCGCCCAGGAAGTGGACGCCAGCGGCTGCGTGGTGCTGCCGGGCTTCGTCGACGGCGACGTGCATTTGGTCAAGAGCGCCCACGAAATGTCGCCACGCCGGCTGAAAATTCTCGCGTTGCGCACGGTAGAGGAGGCGGTACGGTGCGGAACCACGGCCATGGAAGTCAAATGTGGCCTCGGCCTCACCGCGGCGGAGGCGCT
>PKZC01000361.1 GCA_003132905.1 Bryobacterales bacterium
TGACCAAACGATTCGAAAGAACGACGTCCTTCTTGTGTCCGGAAACCAGGGCGCCTAGTGGGAAACCGAGCTCCTGGGATTGCTTGTTGATCATCTCGTTGTGCCTGCGGTAGTACTCGGTCGATGTCATTTGGGGACCGGCCGGCAAGGGTTGCGGCACGAAGCGACAAGTGGACTGATCGTAGATGGCGTCAACAATCTTCCTGGTNNCCTGGTGGGCAGCATGAAGCCGAACTGATTCGCAATTGCGGTGGCCGTGTGGAGATTCATCGGGATTCGCAGAAAATCGCTATCGGAACCGATTGCGAGGTATTCCAGCATGACAAAAATCGTTGCGGAGAGAGTGTTTCCGGTGCCGGTCCGGTAAGTGAGGTTGACCGGAACCAGCTTTCTTAAAAAGCTTGGCAGGTTGCCTGCCACAAGTTGATCCAGAATTGTCTGCTCGCGCTCATGCCGATCCATGTTCAAAACCGATTCGGCAAACTGCGAACCACTGAGAGCTTGAGGAGCCGCGACGGGGATGTTCCGCGTGAGCTCTGGAGCGTCGCCGGCGGACAGATACCCGGCCGAAAAGGCGGACACCGCCGCCTTAAATCCGTGTCGCCGCGTGAATCTGGATGACATTCGTTTCATTGTCGCCTCCTTAGTAGCTTGCGAAGAGTTTTCCCCAGTCTGTGCTAAGCGCCTTTTTGACCCGGGCGCGCCCCACGCAGTTGTACCAATACAGGTCGTGATAGAGGATCGACGCAATATACGACCACGGCGCGATCACCGTGCGAAGCAGCAGATGCTCGAGCGGTTTCAGCGGACCCCAGTAAATCATCTTCTGGCCACGGCTGGCGAGCGTATTACCAACGTGAAAGTGAAAGTTCACATTTGAGATGTCCTCGCCGACAATCTCGATCTCGCGCACATCGCCGCACCCGAGCCCCCGCTCGTGAGCAAGCCGGATAAATTTGATCGAGAGCGGGTCAAAGCCCATCATCTTCGCGGCCACGGCGTCGATCGCAACCATGTCTCCGCTGGCAAGAATGTAGTTCTTGACCTGGGGAACCATGCAGCGTGGACCCGGCCCGTCACCGGCGAACGTGCCATCCATCACGGCGAAAAGACCGGGGTGAATTTCTTTTTGAATGGCCAACAGATCCACTAAGGTTTCATGGATCACGCCATGAGTCCAGTGGCGCTTCTCAAAGAGCAGCCCGCCGAAGGCGTTCTTCATTGCGCCCGTCATCTGCGTAAAGACATGCGTCTTCATGGTGGGCAGATGAATGATGTTCGATCCGATGAGCCGCTTGGGAATCCTGATTCCGTCCGGATAGATTTTGTCGAGCACCAGCATCTTGGCCTTAGGCTCGTAGTGAATCCACTCCTCGCCTTGCTCGTACAGATGGACGTTGCGCAAGCCGTATTTGTCGACCAACACCTGCTTGTGCTTGTTCGCTAACTCGCCGCGCCGGGCGTTGACCACGACCGTGCGGTTGTGACAGCCGTAGATTTTTTCTTTGCAGTAGCCGTCTTCAAGAAGCGTAGCGATCACGCCGTCGAGCTGCCATGGGGTAGTGGAGCAGGCGGGATAAAAGTAATGCCAACTGATGTTGATCTTGAGGGCAGTCTCGTTTTCTGGAGGCAGGAATCGCTGATAACCCACCCGCCGCATCAGGCACTTGTAATCGTCAATGACGGTGGCTGGAGTAGTTTTCAGTACGGACACACGAGCTCGCGTCATGCTTCTACACCCCGTCCTACACTCCGGAAGGAAATGTTTCCGCCGGTTCCCCGACGTCCCATTCCCCGGCCCGTTCCAACGGCTCCACGGCGCGCGTCTGGTCGAAGTGGATCACCGCATCGAACTGATCGGAGAGCTGGGCTTGGAAATAGTGGCTGGCAAATTCGGATTCCGGTAAATAGATCACGCCTATGGCACGTTCCAACATGGGCTCTCGAAGGCCTTTGGCGACGTGTGCGGCCCGCGGCAGCGTGAGCAGAAATGCTGGTGTCCCCGTGTCGTGAAACAACGATTCATAGCTGCCCTGCATCGCCCCACGAACCCTCTTGCGCTCGGCCGTTCCACCCCAATTGGAGGCCGCCGTCACGGTGCCGCCGTAGGTGGTAAAACCGATCAGGGCGCAATCGCGGCCGTGCTTTTGACGGACCAGTTGTCCGACATTCCATTCGCCCCTTCGTCCCATCTGGGTGGCGCGCGCGTCGCCCAGGTGCGAATTGTGCGCCCACAATACCACCTTGGCCTGCTGCCCTTGCCGCGCGAAATGCTCCACCAGCGAATCCAGGGTCTCGGCCATGTGCATGTCGCGGAGGTTCCAGGACGAGATTCGTCCCCGAAACATCGTGCGGTAATATTGTTCCGCGTTCTTTACCAGGCGCGCGTTCTGCTCGGCGTAGAAGAAATCGTCAGCCGCGATGCGCCCATCTCTCCGGGCGTACTCCCGGGCGCGTCTCTGAAGGTCGATCAACTGAGTGACGACTTCGGATTCGCACGTATGGCTGAGCCCGAGCCCGGCGGCATAGCCGTACTCTTGCGGATCTTCCCCGAATTGCTCAAAGCAGGCATAGCGATGGCGGGCCCGCTCGGCTCCTTCCGGATCGACTTTATCCAGATAGTTCAAAACCGCTTCGATGGACGCGTGCAGACTGTACAAGTCTAGTCCGTAGAAGCCGGTCTTCGGGGCCGCCGATGGAAGCGAATCGTTGTGTTCGCGCAACCATCCGACGAAATCCAATACATCGGCGTTTCGCCACATCCACGCAGGAAAGCGCTTGAATCCTGCCAGAGCCTCAATTGCGTCGGCGTCCGTACTATGACCGCGAATATACCGGTTGATACGATACGCATCCGGCCAGTCTGCCTCCACGGCAATCGCGGTGAAGCCTTTCTCCTGAATCAGGCGCTTAGTAATCTGAGCCCGCTGGCGATAGAACTCATGGGTCCCATGCGTGGCTTCACCCAGTAAAACAAAACGCGCATCACCAATGAACTTGAGCAACACATCGTAATCCTGGCCAGATCCTGTCAACGGATGAGCTGCATCGCGTACCAGGTCCGTAACTATCGGAAGAGTGGTGTCCAGCATAGACTTCACCTACGTTCGTCCATCTAAGAGCAAATCACCAACCAAACGGAGGTTCGAGTGCACATGCCAAAGAGCCGCATGGCCACTCATCCAGCCACGAAAGTTGCGCTTTTTGTCTGCCTTGCAGTCCTTCCATTTAGCTCGTGCTTTGTGCGCAGGCGCTTTGTTGCTCCGCCGGGCGGCCGTCCGGGTGGTCCGCTCTTGAGCGCCACAAAAAACGATTTGATTCAGCGCATTCACAACGTCGCCGACCCAATGCAATCGTTCCTTTTGCGAATGGACATGTCGCCATCGGTGGGGAGCCTGTACGAGGGGGAAATCAAGGATTACGCCACACTTGGGGGCTACATTCTATTCCAGAAGCCAGACAGGATGCGCATTGTCGGATTAGATCCAGTGATGCACATGACGGTGTTTGACATGGTTTCCGCCGGAGATGAGTTCCGCATGTATATCCCAAATAAGAACCAGTTCATCGAAGGCAATAACTCCACTCCTGTCGCATCGAGCAACAAGCTGGAGCGCCTGCGGCCGGTGGCATTCCTTACTTCCTTGCTGATTTCCCCTCCCGATCCAACAGTTGACATCACGCTGCTCGAAGAAGATACAACCGGCGGCGAATCGACTTACATTCTTCTGTTCATTCAGCGCGACCCGATTGACCGGCTCGCCCGAAGCGTGTATTTCGACCGTCATAGCCTCGAAATCGCGAGGCAAAAGACCTTCGACCCCTCGGGCGGCGTGGTCAGTGACACGCTGTACTCCGACTGGAGGAGGTACGGCGGCATTTCTTTTCCAACGACGATCGACATTAAGAGACCCCAGGATCATTATGAGGTTCGGTTGACAGTAACGAGCATGAAAATGAACACAGCGGACGTC
>PKZC01000054.1:0-924 GCA_003132905.1 Bryobacterales bacterium
GTAGGTTTCCCGATGGGTACTGAATCCCGTAGAAGTACCTTGCAAGCCGACCTTGCGGCGTCACGACCATGATTCCTGTAGCGTGGGCGTATTGCTTGGTCTGAGGGTCGTAGTTGTAGCGGAAGCCAACCGCTTGAGTCAGTCGATGGATCGACGATTCCTCTCCTGTGAGGAAATGCCAACCTGCCGCAGCTCCAGGACGCCCGTAGAGCCCAACATAGATGGCCTTTTTGGCGGCGGCGAGGGCAGGCGCTTCTGTGGGATCGAAGCTGACGGTCACGACTTCAAACTGCTGCCCGACGTTGAGTTTCAGTTCCTTTAGGCTGTGCAGTAGACCGTTCAGGACGATCGTGCAAAGCATTGGACAATCGTAATAAACTAGCGCCAGGATCACGGGTTTCTGGCCGAAATATTCTCCGAGCCGTACGTCTGCTCCCGATTCGTCTCGAAACAGAAGATCAAGCGGAATTTGATTGTTCAACTTCTGATCAATTCCCACGTCACGGAGACCCGATGGAAGCTTGTTGGCAATCGGCGCACGCTCCGGGGCCGCTACCTTCGGCGCCGGTGATGCAAAGATTGCAGAAACTAAAATACAGTGGAGAGGAATGAAGTTTACAACGTGCCTCATGGTACGGATACTTTCCGGCAGGATCAATACCCTCTGATTATCAGACGGGCCTGTCTTGGTGACAATAGTGCCAATATAACGATTGATGAAACATGCGTAATAGCGCGGGTACCGTTGCACATCGCGATTCTGTGCTCGTACGTGAACCCGGCCTGCGCTGAACCGCCTCCGCCGCACAGGTCGAGGAGCTGTGGCATTGCGAATGCGTGGCGTCTGATCCTTTCGCATACTGATTCGCACCGCCAGAACGCTGGTCACTCGTGACGAGCATCCTCTAAACCGTTACGAATGAA
>PKZC01000054.1:944-6998 GCA_003132905.1 Bryobacterales bacterium
CTCGAAGGCGAACCGGTTCAGATCCTCCGGCAGCAAATCAACGAGTTCGAATCGCAAGGCAAATGCACGCTGATTGGCGGCGGCACCGCCGCTCCTGATTCTGTCGCTTTCTACAATGGCGGACTCGTCCGATACCTCGATTTCAATGACGCGTATCTTGCGAAGGGCGAAACCTGTCACCCCAGTGATAACCTGGCGGCGATCCTTGCAAGGGCCGAATGACATCGTGGTCTCACTGGAAGGGAGCCGCCTGATGATCGATTCGAGTGGGGGTGGCAAGATCCCGCTCATCGCGCACTCGGAAACCAACTTCACTATGGAAGGAACAGGCGTGGATTTCGTCAAGGATGCAGTGTAGAGCAGCAGCGCACGCCATTCTTCGATGAAATCCGTAACATCCAGCCGGACTTAATTCTGACTCAAATGAAACCCTGAAAGCATTTCACGGCTGGTGGCGTTCCACTCCCGTGTTGCCGCGAAAAAGCTCATCCAGACCCGGCGCCAGCAGGTCGTGCATTCATTCCAGGTTTTGCCGGCTTCTGCGCGATCCAGCGGACGTTCAGCTCCCGATATCCGAGCTCGGTAATCGTCGCGGGAAATTCCACAGGGAGCCCGAATAAGATTAGTTTGACCTAGGTTCTCTGGTTTGTGCCCGGATTGTGGGCCACTCGGAAGTTGCCCGGTAACCAAACGGATTGAGACAGTTCTTTTTGAAGCAATCCATGATGGGCTCGCGCCCTGCTTTTGCGGAATCCAGAGGGCCATCGTCCTAGGCGAGCATCGCATCATCGGCAGGTACGGGCTCAAGCGATTGGGTCCATGCTGGGGTAGCAGATCTACCGGTAAAAATTTGAGGGAAGCCTTCAAAGGCACGCAATGAGATCAATCAGATAGCGCGACCTTCGGGAATTGATGATTGGCTCCCCGGCATGGATTCGAACCACGAACTTGACATGATTTTGAAGTCTCGCAACTTATTGATTATACAAGGTCACTAAAGTCGTCAAAAGCCTCAAAAGCCGCTTCCTGGTACAAAATCGGTACAAAATACTTTCAGCAACGAATGCTAGTTCACCCGAAGGCTGGCTCCGGTAGGCGAACGGAGCGGGTGAAGACAGCATGAGATTGTAGCGAAGCCGCCTGATCGATTTTCCTGGCGCGCGGACTTGTCAACAAGGGCGTCGCGACGATGGTCGATTCGGTCCAGAGCCACCAAGAAACCTTGATAGCGAATTCCCGATGTGCTCGAATGGAAGTGGCGGCATTCAAAGATAGAGGTGAAATCATGGCGGCGGAGGAAAATCCACAAACCGGACGAGAACACGAAGTGGGGACCTTAGCCGCGGCGCTCTTGACCTTCGACCTTACCCGCGAGATCGAACAGCTACGATCCGAAGGGCGCTGGCAGTCCGGACATACAGCAAAGACGCTCGCCAAATATCCCGACCTCCGAGTGGTCCTGATCGTTATGAAGGCTGGCGGGCGCTTGGAGAAACATCGAGCCGAGGGGCGAATCTCAGTCCAAACCCTGGATGGAAAAATCCGGTTCAACACAGCCGAACGGTCCGTGGAGCTTCCGGCTGGCCAAATGCTCACGCTAGAACGCAGTATCTCTCATGACGTTGAAAGCACGGTTGACAGCGCTTTTCTCCTGACCATTGCTTGGCCGCATGCATCTCCCGCACGGTAGCGACGGAAGAGATGGCCACGACGTTCAAACGCGGCGATCACGTAGCTTGGAATTCGGAAGCAGGCCGGGTCAGCGGCACTGTCATAAAGAAATTGGTCTCCGACGTGAAATTGAAGGGCTACACCCACCACGCCACCAAAGAAGAGCCCCAGTATTTCATCAAGAGCGATAAAACCGATCACGTCGCAATTCACAAAGGCTCAGCACTTCGCCTTTTGAAATCATCGGCCCGAAAGAATCGGACGAGAACATCCCGAAAGCCAAGAACAAAACCTTGAGGGGGTGAGCTCAATAGAGCTGCACCTCAATCGCGGCGTCATTCACTGTCGATCTGAGCAGGAGCACTCCAAAACGGATATGGCAGTCCTGCGAGCCGATTGATCGCGAGAGCCTGGGCAACGAGCAGGAACACCGCCGCCTCGATAATGGCCAGTTCGCTCGGTTTCGAAATAATTCCGAGGGAAACGATCAGCGTCGTCGCGCCGGCCGGTGGATGGCTAACGTCGAGGATAACCATGAACGCGCCTGTCACTGAGAGTGAAAGAGCCGCTGCCAGTACTCTTGGCCAGAAAATTCCCGGATGCTCTCCGAATGGCAGTTCTCCGGCGCCGGTGGCAGCGAATGCCGCATAACCGCAGACGAGGCCAATAGCATGGCCGAAGACGGTATTTCGCGGACTTGAGGTCCTGCCAAGAGGGGTAAAGAACAGAAGATACGCCGTGGGTCCCAGTGACGGAAAGACAAAGGGGTTCCGGCTCACGAGCGCGAGAACTGCTAGCACGCCGATGGTGACGAACCCGTTAACAAACACATAGACAGAGCGAACAAGTCGCGGCGGAAAGTGAAGCAGCAGCCAGTCGAGCCTTAGTTTTCGGAAGAACGAAACGATATGATCGGCGCTCGCGTGTTGCTGCGCGAAAGAATCGCGATTCTGCATCAAATATTGGGCAGCAGGTCGAAATACTCATCGTCTTCGTTTTTGCCGCCTTCTCCTTTGCCAAGCGATTTTTCCGATGCGATGAATTCTATCCGCTCGATCCATTTGACCATCTTGTAGCCAAGCTGGTTTTCCACTCGCAGCCGCAGAGGTGCCCCGTACACCTCCAGAAGCGGTTGCCCGTTCATCCTTGAAGCCAGCAGACATTGAGGCTTTTGCACGTTCTCCAGGCTCTGAGTGTCGTAATAGGGTCCGCCATAAAGAGCTTCGCCAAAGGAGAAAAAAGCGACGACTTTCGCTTCCGCTTTTGGCTGCACGAGCTCAATCAGCTTCTGCATGGGAATCCCGCCCCACTTGGCGATACCACTCCACCCCTGGATGCAATGATGCATCGTGATGTGTTCAACCTCACCCAGGCGCTCCAAATCGGCGATAGAAAGCTCCACGGGGTTATTAACCAGCCCTCCCACCTTCAACCGGAAACAGTCAAAGCCACTCTCTGCCATGTGCTTCCAATCATCCCGGAGCGGCATCTTTCCGTTCGGCCAGAAGTACGGAGAGATTTCCTCCTCCGTATACCTCTGTTGTGGCAAGAGCCGATTCAGCGTAAGAAGCTGCATTGGATACGTCACTGACTTCAGGGCATGCTGCACTCCCCGCGGATGTCGCCAGGAAATGTAGTGCGCCACGATCCAGGAGAGCACGACCACACCGATTCCGACGAATCCGAGGTACATTCCGATAGGCTTCTGATCGTCGGCGCCCATCACAATGTGGTTCATATTGCGCGTAAATCCCGTCATCACGATCAGCGTCACGTGCACGACCAAAAATGCAAGGAAGCTGAACATCGTCAGGAAATGGATAGAACGGGCTGATTGCCGCCCCCCGAATATCCGCGCGTACCATGGAAACCTGTTGACTACCGCCGGAGACATCGCTATGCCCGTCGCAATCGCGAGCGGTCCGAACACAAACACAACCGTGAAATAGGCGATCTGTTGCAATGCGTTGTAGCCATAGAATCCGTTTGGCTCCGGCGGCAAATGAAAAGTCGCGTAGTGCACGAAGGTGTTCCATGCTTGCAGGAGAACCAGCGGAGAACTAGGCACTATGCGTTTCCACTGTTCCGTGGTGAAGAGCATGGCGATAAAAACGATGCCCGTGGCAATAAAGCCGTGCCCGTCGATGAAATGCCACACTCGGGCCAGGCCAATGGTGTGGCGGTAGCCCAGCGTGCCAACGAGAGGCGAGATGTAACGCGCATCATCTTTTGCGGTCCAGATGCGGTCGCGTGGAACCTTCAAGGGCGTAAACCGAATCCATTCGCTCCCCGGTGTGCAGCCGTCATTGAAATAGAGACGAGGGTGGTCCATCAGGATCGAAAGCCCGCTGCGAATCAGGATCGCCACAAAAAGAAAATTGAAGAAGTGGCAGTAGCGTACCCATGCGGGAAAACCGTGCGGCCCAGCGAAATCGTTGGGGTATATCTGGGGAATAGCCGGAACAGCAGGCATTCCCGCTACTGCGACCTCGATCCAGGCCGCTGCAATCAACGCCAGAATCGCACAAGCGGCGCCGATCAGGATTGATGGCTGAATCCAGATACGAAATCGGCGATCGGGCGGATAGTGGACAGCTCGGTGTGCTGCATCGAATGCGATCATAGTGATCCCATCAACTCCTCTTCGAGGCGCCCCACCATTGTACGGATAATTGGTTTTCCGCAAGCACGACGGGAACATCAATTCCGGGACTAATCCTCGGCCAGTTCCCGTTGCGCGTGCCGCAAGGCCTCTTTTGTGAGCGCCAGTTCGAAACGCGCTCTTTTCACGCGGTCTGCGCCATGAGGATATCGTTCCGGAGAAAGACCAGATACTCCGGGCCGCGGTCGTCGGAAGCGACATAACCGACACCGATCTGCCCGCCGATCAGGCGTTGGCGTCCCTGGTCCTCGATCTTGGCATTGACGGACCCCACATAGGTGCCACTGTTCCCAGGAGTGCTGGACGCACGCAGATAGAGGAAATGCCGGCCGTCGCGCAAGAACACCGGTCGTGCGTGATAGGTCTCACGCCATCCTGGGTCCAATGCTGTGAGCGGCGAAGCCGTGCCGCCTTCCGCCGGTACGCGAAACAATATGTTGTCGCTGCCAAAAACCATGGTGCCCTCCCGGCTCCATGAGCCCCCTCGAATGCCTGGAATGATGCCAGGCCGTTCGTTGGCGGGATCACCGGCCGATTTCAGATCGCAGACATCCAGCGGAGGGCCACCGGAAATGTCGATCTTCTTGAGCTTGCCCTTGGCCGAGAATGCGATAAAATGGCTGTCGGACGACCAGAATAGGCCGCCGGCATTTTCAGTGCCCGGCAACACCTTCGCTTCCAGAGAGTCGAGCGAGCGAACCCACAGTTGACTTCGGCCATCCGGCCGGCCGGCGGTATATGCGAGGCGGCGCCCGTCCGGCGAGGGAGCGAAAATGCTATCAAAGGTGTTGGCCACCGAGAACTGAAATCGCACCGCATGGGCGGCCGCCGGTTTCGACGGGGAACGTAGCAAGAGTACAGCTACCAGCACGGCAACCAGCACTACCGCCGCACTCCACGGCAGCCATGTGCGCTGTCTGGCGGGAGCGGGGGCGGGCGTCTCGTCCAGCAACAGGCCGAAATCGGCGATGTCATGCATCCGCCGGCCGGGGTCCTTCTGTAAACAAGTGGCAAGCAGACGCTGCAGTCTAATCGGAACCGGCCCCCATTCCGGTTCTTTCGTCAGCACCGCCGCCATAACGTCCGCAACAATATCACCTCGAAAGGGACTTTCCCCGACCAGAAGCTCGTAAAGCACCACGCCAAACGCCCAAATGTCGGTTCGCTTATCCACTGCCTTTCCGCGAGCCTGCTCGGGGCNNAAGTTTGTTCGCGACCGTCGCCATCCTGGCAGGCCAGAACTTCAAAGTTGACGATGTCAACGTCGTTGGGGATCTCAAGTATGGCCAGACGAGCGCGCCGGTAGAGTGTTCCGGCGTGCGGTCCTATTGCGCCTTCGTGTTCAACGGCCAAGGGGATGATCGGATCGAAGTCGATGTCAGCAGCGTAGATGGAAAAGCATTTGTCGCAATTGCTGATGGAGCGTTGGCCGAGCTTACCAGCGGTACGAACCGAGTGGTATTTTCATTGCCCAGAAGAGGCCCGGACGCCGAGGCATACTATATCGTCTTCCGCGATCGCGAGAGCAAGCCATTGCCTCGGAGTTTTACGGTTGCGCTGAACAAACTGGAAAAGTGAATGGTCCGATAGGGCTGGGCGCACGTCACGCTCCCCGTCCATGACCGGACACCTGCCTAGCGAGGTTCTAGGAAATCCACTTGGATGTAAGGTTGGCGTTTGCCCCCGATGTGCCTCCTACAAACAGCGGAGCGTTATGGGAC
>PKZC01000357.1 GCA_003132905.1 Bryobacterales bacterium
CTTCTCGATCAGTTGCAGTACCCGCTGCTCGATCTGATCGCGCACTTGCCGGAACACTTCGTCTGATTCCCCAATCGGATCGCGAACCTCCCATACTTCCACTTCCGCGCCCGCGCGCGGCGGCAAATCGTGGCCCGACATATTAATGATCAGGTCGATGACGCCATCCACGTGCTCCATCTCTTTGGGATAGCAGTCGCCCAAATCGATGTTCTTCTCGAGCATCACGCGATGCGTCAGCGGCACGATCGCTAGCGCCGGAGCCAAACCTGCACTCTGGGCGTGAATTACATCCGATCCATGAGCGCGCGCAAAACCTTCCGCCATTGGACTACGGCAGGCGTTACCGATGCATAGGAACAAGACCCGAGTCTTTGCCACTGATTCCAGTCTAACGGAGCGAACGCGATTCGTACGTAATTTAAGGTATTTTCCGGAGGAACATTAGGTGAACACGGGAGTCGTCCGTTAGTTCCGGATGAAATGTAGCGGCCAGATGCCGCCCTTGTTCTACGAGTACCGGGTCGCCCTGATAACTGGCGAGAATTTTGGCATCCTGGCCGACACTGCGAATGATCGGCGCCCGGATGAAAACCGCTTCTAACTCGCCTTCCATTCCTTCCGGCTTCAAACGTGCAATCCTGCTATCCAGCTGACGCCCATAAGCATTGCGCTCTACTTCCATATCCATCAGACCCAGCGAGGCCTGTGACGAATTGGTAATGCCGGTGGAGAGTAGGATCGCGCCCGCGCAGGTTCCAAAAATCGGCCGCTTGCGGCCAAACGCGCGCAGCGGATCCAGCAGCTTCTCTTCTTCCAGCAGTTTGATCATAGTGGAACTCTCGCCGCCTGGAATAACCAGCCCGTCCACGCCCTCCAGATCCGACGCCGTTCGCACTTCCACCGCTTCGGCGCCAGCTCGTGTGAGCGCGCGTTCGTGCGCTTGAAAATCGCCTTGCAAGGCCAGCACGCCCACGCGCTTCTTTTTGGCGTCAGCCGCCATTACCAGCCCCGGGTTTGCATCAATTCCGATTCCGGCAATTTCGCGATGTCCAGGCCGAACATGGCGACACCCAGATCTTCACTCGCTTCGAGCAGTTTGACCGGATCGTTGTAGTACGTCGCCGCCTTCACAATCGCTCGCGCGCGCGCTTCCGGATCGGACGATTTGAAAATTCCCGAGCCGACAAACACCGCCTCGGCGCCCAATTGCATCACCAGCGCGGCATCGGCTGGCGTCGCTATGCCTCCGGCGGAAAAGTTCGGCACCGGCAGCCGGCCATGCTCGGCCACCCACTCCACCAGTTCCAATGGCGCTTGATGCTTTTTCGATTCCGCCACCAGCTCTTCATGCCCCAGCACCGTTAGCTGTTTCATCTCTTTCACGATGGTCCGGATGTGGCGCACCGCCTCCACGATATTGCCCGATCCCGCTTCGCCCTTGGTGCGGATCATCGCCGCGCCTTCCGCGATCCGCCGCAGCGCTTCGCCCAGATTGCGCGCCCCGCAAACGAACGGCACTTTAAAGCCGCGCTTATCGATATGGTGCTCTTCATCGGCGGGCGTCAGCACTTCGCTTTCATCGATGTAATCCACGGCCAGCGCCTCCAAAATGCGCGCCTCCATGAAATGGCCGATCCTGGCCTTTGCCATCACGGGAATGCTCACTTCGCGCATGATCTCGCGGATCTTGCTGATGGGGGCCATGCGCGCCACCCCGCCGTCTTTGCGGATATCGGACGGCACCCGTTCCAGCGCCATCACGGCTGTTGCGCCCGCCTTCTCGGCGATCACCGCCTGCTCGGCGTTGGTGACGTCCATGATCACGCCGCCCTTCAGCATCTCGGCCAGCCCCACCTTCAGGCGAAGACTTTCATCGATGTACATAACACTCTCCTCTCCTAAACTAATGCCGCCGATTCTATCAGCGGCGCATGCTCGCGCACGCGTTCCAGTTCACTTTGAAATATGCGTCCCAAGACCCGCAGTCCCGAGCGAATCTCTTCCGGCGTCATCCCTGCGAAACTGATGCGCAAGCCGTGCGGTTGTGGACGCGCTACCGCAAAATATCGCCCCGGCAAATAGGTCACGCCTTCGCGCTCGGCGCGCGCCAGCAATTCGCCCGCGTCCAGTGTCTGCGGCAGTTCAATCCACAAGCTCATCCCGCCGCGCGGCCGCGTGTATTTCGCCCCCGCCGGCAAATATTTTTCGCAGGCTTCCAGCGCCGCGTGCAATCGGTCGCGCCCAGCCACCAGCATCCGCTGCCGATGCCGCTCCAGCCGTCCCGACTCCGCGAATCGCAACAGCACCGCCTGCGAGAGTTGATCGGTGTGCAGATCGCTCCACTGCTTGGCTTCGGTCAGCTTTTCGATCAGCGCGCGCCGCGCGATCACCCAGCCCACGCGCAACCCCGGAAACGCGACTTTGGAAAAACTGCGCAATAAGATGGTATCGCCGGTTTCGTCCAGGCTCTTGATGGCCGGAATCGGCTCGCCTTCGTAACACAGCGGCCCGTAAATGTCGTTCTCAATCACCATCACGCCTGCCGCCCGCGTGATTCGAAGCAACGCCTGGCGTGCGGCCAGAGGCATGGTGGCGCCGGTCGGATTCTGAAAATTCGGCGTCACGCAAAGCAAGCGCGGTCGCTCCCGATCAATCATTCGCTCCAGGGTCTCCAGATCGATGCCGTCCGGACCCATTGGCACGCCGAGCAGCCGCGCGCCCGCTCGTTCGAACACGCTCCGGACTCCCAGATAAACCGGATCCTCAATCGCCACGGTCGCGCCTTGGCCAATCGTTCGCTGGATCAAATCGAAGGCCTGCTGGCAGCCGCTGCTAATCAGGATGTCGTCCGATTCGCTGGCCGTGCCTTCAGCCCGCGCCTGCTCCAGCAAGTAACGCCGCAATGCCGGATATCCCGCCGGAGCGCCCAGTTGCAGAATCGAAGCCGCCTCGTCGCTCGCAATCACTTCCGAACACGTCTTGCGAAACTCTTCGAGGGGAAACAACAGTTCGGAAGGTCGGGATCGTGAAAAACTAGCCGGCGCGCCCCCAGTAACAAAGCTGCCTCGCCCTACGTGCCCCGCAATCAGCCCGTCCGATTCCAGCAGCGCATAAGCCGCCGAAACAGTAGTACGATTCAGTCCAAGTTGACCAGCCAATTCACGCGTAGCAGGCAACCGGCTGCCTTTGGATAATACACCCGAATCAATCAAACCGCGCATTTTTACATACAATTGCCGAAACAGGGGCACCTTTTCGCCAGAATCTAATGGACTGATAGTAAGCATGCCAATACACCCAAATCGTACCACATTGGCTGATCTGCGTTATCTGCGTTTATCGGCGTTTATCTGTGGCCTAAATCACAACGTCCGGTAATACGCAATCAAATCCAACGGCGGCGGCGTCTGCCCCATCGCCCGCAAGAATCCCGAAACTTGACCCCGGTGATGCGTCCCGTGATTCACCAGGTGCAGAAGAATCTGCCAAACCGGCTGCGAATACTCTCGCCCCTTCAGGTCCTTATAGAAGATCACCCGCAGCGCGTCATCGTCCTTGAAATCACGCAGCCATAACTTCCAGCGCTCTTGCAATGCGGGCCATTCCGTTTGCAGCAAGGTCAGGTCGCGATCTGCCGGATCGACAAACGTCGCCCTCGGCTCCGCTGTTACACGCGACAGCCAGATGCGGTCGGCCGCGTAAATATGAACCAGCGTATCGAGCACGGTTTTATCGGCGGTCTTGAAATCGCGCGTGAGTTCTTCTTCGGAGAGCTTGGCGGCGGCGTCCATCAGTCGCTGGCTGGCCCAAGCCGAATAGTCGAGTTGCAGTCGAAGGGTGTCGACGGAGACAGGCATTCCTAGATTATGCCCCACCGGTGCACTGCGTACTAAGGGAAAACGCTCGGTCGTGAACCGCTCAGCGACCAACTGAACGCGGTATTACACAAGTCTTACAAACTGCCCGAGAGTTCCCTGTTACGTTGGGACTTAAGGGTTGGGACATTCGAGGGAGACTTCTTGACTAGCGACATTCAAACCATCCACGAACACCGGAAACTGAACTGGGCCATCATTTCTGTTCTGGTTGTTCTGCACGCGGGCGCCATTGCTGCACTGTTTATGTTCAGTTGGCACGCTCTTATTATCACGCTTTTGCTGTACTGGGTCAGCGTCGGGCTGGGCATCAGTATGGGCTACCATCGGCTGCACACGCACCGTTCGTACAAGCTTCCCCGGGCGCTCGAGTATTTCCTGGCCTTCTGCGGCACGCTCTCGCTCGAAGGCGGACCCATTTTTTGGGTGGCGACGCATCGTATCCATCATCAGTATTCGGACAAGCCCGGCGATCCCCACTCGCCCCGCGAAGGCGCCTGGTGGTCCCACATTGGCTGGATCCTGCTGGGCGACACCAATCATAACAACACGCGGGTCCTCTCTAAATACGCGCCCGATCTGGCGAAGCACAAGTTTTACATCTGGCTCAANNACCAAGCTGATGTCGAAGTACGCGCCAGACCTGGCACGCGACCCATTCTACGCCTACCTGAACACGTATCACTGGATTCCGATCGTCGTTGTTTCCATCCTGCTGCTGGTCTTCGGCGGTCTGCCCTTGTTGCTATGGGCCACATGTATGCGCCTCACCTTTGGACTGCACGCCACCTGGACGGTGAACTCGGTAACCCACATGTGGGGCACCCGCCGCTTCACCACCCGCGACGACTCCCGCAATAAANNCTGGCACAACAACCACCACGCGCATCCCACATCCGCCCGGCACGGCCTGGCCTGGTACGAGATCGATTTCTCCTGGATCCAGATCTCCATCCTGAAATTCCTGGGCATCGCCAAAGCCGTCCGTGTAGCCAAAGTGCACACCGCGATCCAAGAACGCGAAGCAGCATAGCTCCTTATTCAGAATTCTGGCTTCTGAATTCTGACTTCTGTATTCTGACTTCTGGCTTCTGACTTCTCCTTCGCGAGCTTAGTAGCCTAAGCTTGAAGTATGGTTGTCGCCGGACGCCGCAGATCCATCGCCTTCTTCATCGCGCTCGGCGCCGGCCTCATCTCCGTCATCGTACTGCTGTACATCGGCTGGGTGCTGCTGCGCTGGCACACGGGCATCCTCCTCTTCCTCGGATCTCTGCTCGCTCTCGTCATCATTATTGGCGTAGTCCTCAACACCACCTTCTTAGTCCGCGAAATCCGCCGCAACGAGCAGCACGACGCCTTCATCAACGCCGTCACCCACGAGTTGAAGACGCCGGTCGCCTCCATCCGCCTCTACCTCGAAACCCTGCAAACCCGCCCCGTCGAAGAAACCAAACGCCAGGAGTTCTACCGCACCATGGTGGAGGATAGCGATCGTCTGCTCGCCACCATCGAGCAAGTGCTCCGCACCGGCCGCATCGGTTCCACCAGCCGCCGCAGGCTACACCTCAGCCGCATCGATCTGAATGGTGTGATCGACGAATGCCTCACGCGAACGCGCACGCTGCACCGGCTGACTCCCGAAGCGCTCCAATATCACCCAGGTCCGCCGGTCACCGTCATGGGCGATCTCGACGAAGTGCGCGCCGCTGTATCCAATTTGATCGACAATGCCGTCAAATATTCGGGGAGCGCCGTACAAGTTCTGGTGGAGACCCAATCGGTGGACGATAAGTTCGTATCGCTGCGCGTGCGCGACCAGGGCCCAGGCATCCCTAAGATGGAGCTGAAACAGATCTTCAAGCGCTTCTATCGTGTCCCCGGCCCTCTGGCAACGCGCGTCAAAGGCACCGGCTTGGGGCTCTATATTGTTCGATCGGTCGCTAAGCGTCATGGTGGGCGCGCCTGGGCCGAGAGCGAAGGACCCGGCCGCGGAAGCACGTTTATTCTGCAGCTACCCATCGTGAAAGTGTCCAAATGAGCAGGGTTTTAGTAGTAGAGGACGAGCAGCACCTCGCTGAAGGTCTCCGCTTCAACCTCGAGGCCGAAGGCTATCAGGTGCAACTGGTAGATGCGGGCGAAGCCGCTCTCGAAAAGCTGAAAACCGAGTCGCAAGCTTTCGACGTCGTCATTCTCGACGTCATGTTGCCCGGCATCAGCGGGTTTGACGTCGTTTCCCAGATGCGGGAGTCCGGGCAATTCGTGCCCACCTTGATCCTGACCGCGCGCGGCCATGCCGACGACGTGCTGCAAGGCTTCGCGGCCGGCGCCGACGACTATCTGACNNTTCGAGCTCTCCATCTTGATCGCCCGCATTCGTGGCTTGCTCCGGCGTCGCGAATGGCTGCGCGCGGCAGCGGTATCACCGGCCGCTGCTCCAGAGCACACTGCCGAGCCGCCCGTCGATTCCACGCGCACCTTTACGTTCGGCGAAAAATCCGTGGATTTCGACCGGCTGGAGCTGCGCGTGAGAGATCAAGTCTTCCCGCTCAC
>PKZC01000112.1 GCA_003132905.1 Bryobacterales bacterium
GGGGTCGGTCGCGCCGTCCTTGCGCTTGTAGGTCCAGGCGATCGCCTGAACAAAAAACTCGGGATGCGCTTCAACATACCGTTCCAAGTTTGGAATGCCGTAGTTGTCCCGGCTATCCCAAGGACGTGCCAGCACCTCGATGTAGGCGAACTCCAGACCGGCCTTTTGGTCGAGCGTCAGCGCCGGGCTGCTGTTCAAGTGCTTGAACGCCGTTTCAACACTGTGATGCTCGAGCAAATAATGACCGTGCTGATCGTTGCCGCCTTGTGCCATCTCAGACAACAGACGGAAAAGAATATGCGCGTCTAACTTGGCCGGCTCGAACCGGATACACGAAAACGCAGCCCGAGGTCGTCCAGCCTTCAACAGCCGCTCCACGCTCTCACCGTTCTCCGAATCGCAATCGAAAATCCAGTCCGGCGCCACTTCGCTCCAATATTTGGTTTGAGCCGCCTCACCCAGCGAGTCGACGAGCTTCCAGGTGCTTTTGCGGTACGGCGCAAGGACAAGCAGCCGCGCTGTGTCCTCTTCGGAAAGGCCTGCCGCAACACCCTTAAGAACCGCCTCGCGCTTATCGTCATGTGCAATGACGCGCAACGCGCCGGCAATGAGGTTTTTGTGCGAGTGAATCTCTTCTTTACCGGCCAGAATCGGTGCGAGTGCGAGCCGAAGCAACTCCTTAAGCTTGTGTTCGTCCAGCACGGCGCTGGCTGCGAGCACTCCAATCGCCCATGAAGCCTTCCCGCGTTCGGATTGCTCCAAAATCCCGGTGAGACCGCGCTCCNNTCCGCCAGAATTTCGCGCAAAGCATCGATCCTCAGTTCCTTGATGCGCTCCTCGCGCTTGTGGAAGTCGATTTTTTCCATGTCCTCGCCCTCATCGGCGGACTCTTCCACCCACCCGTCGCGGAACAACCACGCGTGCTTGTTTAGAAGATCGCTCGGCTCCAGTGCGGCGTAGGCAGCCCTGCCCGTGGTTGCCAAGCTTACGGCTCTGCTGTTCTTCTTCGCGCGTAGGGCTGCGCGCCGCGAAAGTGTTGAGACACGGATTTTCTCGCGCATCGCCGCTTTATCGGTATCGCTGGCTTTGGTCTTTGCCCAAGCCTCGACCAGCGCCCAAATGCGGGTTTGATCGGCGTCTGTCAGGTCATGCAGACGCTCCACGAGATCGCAGAGAGTGCCGAGCGAATGTTCCGGCCAGGTCAGAGCCATTTCGACCATTTCGCGCATGAAGTCGACAATCGGCCCCCACGTCGGAAAAGGTTCGCCGAACCCATAACCATCAGGACGCCAGCGCGGCTTGTGACTGTAGTCGCCGACTTGGTGGTGCGTGCCAAACTGCGCCACGCAGATCTTCCAAGCAACGTCAGGGAACCGCTCGGCTAGCTTCTTCACCAGGTCCACACGCTCCTTTTGGCTCGCCGCCGTCTGCGGCATCCAAGCTCGGAAGATGGACTCTAACGAGTGTGTCGGCTTGTTGACCCAGTTATCGTTGATCTCCACCTGCGCGAGGCGAGCAAGAATGAAGGCGGCGCGGGGTAGCGTCGCGGGATTCCANNCCCACAGCAGCCCAGTGCGACTCGGACTTCCGAACATACCTGTGTCAGTCGGACGCAGGAGTCCGAGAACGGCAGGTTCACTGGTTTTCAGGTCACGCTCTAGGATAGATAGGAACTCATCCGGAGCCGCTTCCGCGTAAGTCGGCAGGTCGCGGTCGTTGGCCTCTAGGACCCGCGTGGTCAACGGCGTCGGAAGCAAGTCGCGCACCACGCGCACCGCCTCAATCTCGGTATCGACGCCGAGACGGTTCTTAAACAAGTGCCCGCCGTGAACAGCCAGCAAGACCAGCGTTTCCGATATGCCTTCCCGAAACGCGCCGGAAAACTCGCGCGTCTTGCCATGGATCGACGCGGCCCAGCGGTGACCCTCGTCCAGATCGAGTGCGGGATCGTCTTCGCCGAGCACCATACGCGCCATTGAGAAGTAGCGGTTCAGGTCGCCGGGTGTAACCGAGCCAGCAATGGCGTAAATCAGGTCAATCTTTGAAACTACGCCCCTGTAGGTGCCGACCGACCAGATTGGCGCGTCGTTCAACTGCGCGAGGCTTTGGCACTCCTTCTCAAGCTCGTCATAGGAACGGCCTCCGGCCAGGAGCGAAAGGCCGATTTTGTCGGTCTCGTTCTGGCTGTTCCATGCACCCACAAACAAGAACGGCACGAGGCTTGTCGCCGCCTGACGGTCCGCAGCCCAATCCGGCGTCCGCACCGCGGGGACCGTCGAAAGCTGTCGGCGCAAGACGGTGAGCGACCTGCCGGAAACGTTCGCTAGTCGCGTTGTTTCGTCGCGCTTCTTACCCATTTCTTCGAGCGCCTTGTTGAAGGTCTCGTAGTTCGCCGGTTCGAGAACGATGTCGGGCTCGGTAGTCGCGGCGTTGCGCGGGTAGACGACGATGGAGTGCATCGACTTTGCGTAGGGCGCCAGTTCGCGCTCGACTTCCCGCGTGAACACGACTGGGATGAAAGTTTGCGCGCCCGCCGCCAAGCGCGGCAAGACGCCGGGCTTGTCAAATACCAGAACGCGGTCGCGGTATAGCGCGAGCTCTTCCCCGCCGCGCTCCCCAAGCAGTTGGGCGAGGAATGCAAGGGCCTCTTCGGTCGAGTCCGCCGCGATCAGGATCGGCCCCTCGGTGGGCTTGGACAGGCGCGAAAGCATGGTGCGCTTGGTCGCCTCGATGGCAGAGCTGAACAGAGCACCAGTCAAGGGCGGAGTTGAGACGCTGGCCCAGTCCGCCCAGCACTTGTCGAGCGAGCGAACATGCTGCGCGGGAATGTGCCTTTCGTTGGCGAACCAAGCCTGTGCGGACAGCGACTGCTCTAGCCATTGTTCAATGTCGCTCGCGTCATAGGCGCGAACACCCTTCCAAAGTCCCGTCGCCTGCTTGGCCGCAATCCACGCACCTTTCCCCGCCCAGCGTCGCGGGGTGACGAACACGAACGTGATCTCCGAGCGCTCCTTCTTGTCGAGCGCCTTCACGCTTTTATCGAAGTCGGCGTCGGCCTTTGCCTTAGGTTCGTCGTTAGTGCCAAACTCCCAACCCGAGCGCCCGGCAGGAACCCAAGGTGTACCTTCGCTTGCCTCCACAAAGCCGTCCCAGCCGGGGCGCTCCGCGTCGTCGTTGCCGGGAAAGTCAACCTTCGTAAGCCCGCTGCCCGTCGAGTGCACCAGCGTTCGCAAGAAAACGGAAAGCCGACTCCGCGCCGGGATGTTGTGCGATATCCAACCCTCGATGTCGTTGGCCTTGATTGCCAAAAAGGGCGGCACATATGTCTTCGTATCGGCGGGCGCGACCTTCTGCTTGGCTTGCGCCGCGTCGTAGCGGGCCTGCATCTCCATCAGGTCCTTGAGTGGGTATTTGTTGAATGTCCTTTCGAGGCGCATTGCCATGTCTTCTGACAACGAGGCATTGCCGTTGAGCAGATTTGACAAGGCGGGCCGGCCGACGCCCATCAGTTGGGCGGCTTTCGTGACCGCCATCCCGGGCGGGATAACTTCGGCTCTGATACGCGTTCCCGGATGTGGGACCTCGATTGGTGCGGTCATAGAATTCTCCAACCCTTTCGGCAGCAAAAGCTGCTCGGTTGGAGAGCATGTAGT
>PKZC01000341.1 GCA_003132905.1 Bryobacterales bacterium
TCAATGCATTGGTGCGAATGTTTGAACAAGCTCTGGCGACCGCGAACACATTGCCGAACGACACTCGCGACGCACTGATCGCCCGACTGGATCGGGTCCGCAGCATCAGCCACAAGTGCGGCTACGGCGTCGGAGACGATATGGACTCCATCCTCACCAAGTACACGAAGCGCAAAGACCGTTCCTCCCAGCGCCGATAATCCTGATCCCAGTTCCGATATCACCCTTCACGCACGCTTGCCGGAAACTCACGATTCTCGGAATCGGAGGACGCCATGACACGGCAATTTGTTCTGTCGGGCCTGGAATTACACTTGATCCTGGAACTGCTGGAAGACGCACAAAAGCACTTACTTGTCGAGATTCGCCATACGGACACTGCCGAGTATCGAGCCGGCCTGAAGGAGCGCCTTGCAATGGTCGAATCGCTCATTCACCAGGCTGAGGCATTGGTGCATGCTGAAGAGATGGAGCTCGGGCAGCGAAGCTAAGCGATCAGTGGCCCGTCGATGGGCGCAATGCGTTAAGTTGCGCACTTACTCCAGCGCGGCCTTGCGCAAGTCAACGCTCTCTAGATCTATCCGAGATCGTTTGCCCTCGTCTCCTAGAGCCTCATATCTTCATCAATACGAAGCGAGCTTGTAAGCGTGAGCGAATCCAAACGGTCCAAGTGCCTGGGAAGTTCCGCCGAACCCGTTGTTATATGAAGCAGTGGCAATTCTTCGTCGCGCTCGCGCCCGTGGGCATGGCAAGGTTGTCACTTAAAGAAGGTGCTCTTCCACGTCCTTTCAGCCTCGGCAAGAGTCCTGGCATGAACGAGGAACTGCAAAGAACCAATCTATCGATTTTGCCGAAGAGCTATGTCACGTTCGCCGCCCTCCACGTCCACTTTCAGCAACACTAGCAGTCCCGCGAGGAAGAAGACTATCAACGAGAGAATCGCGATCCGATAGCTCTTAGTAAACTGCAGCGCCAGTCCGAAGAACATCGGGCAGAGCCAGCTTGTTCCTTTGTCGGTGACCTCATAGATGCTGTAGTACTCCGCTTCTTTCATCTTGGGAATCAATTGCGCATACAGCGAGCGGCTGAGAGCCTGGCTACCGCCCAGAACTAAAGCCACAATGGCCGCCATGACGAAGAATTGAAGCGTCGTTTTCACAGCCAGATAAATATAGACGATTACCGCTGTCCAAATCACCAGGCTCACCACCACAGCCCGCTTAGCGTTGATGACAGCGGCTAGCCACTTGAACGCCATCGCTCCAAAAAATGCCACGAATTGCACCATCAGGATGGCCAGCGTCAACTGAGACATCGGGATCTTCAGTTGATCATTTCCGAATTGCGTGGCCAACGCGATAACGGTCTGAATAGCGTCGTTATAAAGAAGAAACGCGACCATGAATGTGAGGGTCTGCGGATAATAGCGCAACTCCCGCAGGGTATTCAACAGATGTGTTAATACCGCTGTGATCGCGTTTTGACCCTCCGCCAACAACCGCGCGGGACCTCGGTTGTGCAGCGCCATTAAGGGAGGAATCGTAAATGCAGACCACCACACGCCAGCAGAACACAGGCTAATGCGGACCGCCTTTTCCTGGCTCATCCCGATCCGCCCGGCGTTCAAATAAAGGATCAGATTTAGCGCCAACAGAAGACCAGCACCCACGTAGCCTGTGGCCCAACCTTTCGACGAGACCGCATCGCGTTCCTCCGGCGCCGCGATCTCCGGCAGGAACGAGTTGTAGATCACCACCCCAGCGCCGAAACTCACGTTAGCGATCAGGAACAGCACGCCACCAAGCAGGTAGCGGTTTCCTTGAAGGAGGAACATCGCCATGGTAGCGGCCGCACCTAGATAGGCCATCGTCCCGAGCGCTTCCTTCTTTCGCCGTCCGTAATCGGCTACCGCGCCGATGATCGGCAGAAATAGGACTTGCAGGATGACCGATAGGCTGACTAAGTAGCTCCAATAGCTGCGGGCGTCTACAACAATACCGAACGGGTGCACCATCCCGTGTGCGTCCGCTGCAGATTTGGCGAGTGCTGTGAGATACGGTCCGAGGAACAACGTGACGACCGTTGTCGAGAAGGCGGACTGCGCGAAATCGTACACGTACCATCCGCGCTGTTCCGGGGTATTCGAATCAGACGTCCGCGTTTTCAAGTTTGCCTTCGTTGCGTCAAATCGGTGCACGCATCCGGTGAGATCTCGGCTGCGGGACTCCGTAACTGGCTCTCGTAATTCACAAGCTGCACTTCGATGCGCCGCTCAATTTCCTTGTGCTTCGCAACCGCATCCCGGTAACGCCTCAGAAAGTAGTCAATGGTCTCGATACGGATATGGATCGAGCCGGCTGCTTTGTTTTCCGACCCCGACCCGACAAACCCGACAAATACTGTTATTCCGATTCTGCCGCCAAGCTCATCAGATCGCTGGTCTTCAGATGCAGGACTTGTCGAGGGTTGCCTTCTTAGAGCGCGGCGCATTAAGGTGCTGCAGATTTGGCGAGTGCTGNNCGGATGCCGCGCCGTGAACTTTGCAGCCGACACTTTGTGATTTGTGCTGACCGAGAACGAGTTTTTCCAAACGTCGGAAATGTCAAGCGGATGCTGGATGACGCCCGCGCGAACCTCTTCTCCAAAAAGCTGGTTGACAACTTGGTCTATGGCGAGGTTCCATTGGGCCGGGTCATTCGCAACCGATGGGGCGGTAGCGTCGTGCATGCGGGTTTCCTTGGTTCCAGGGCTAAAGTCCCCCATGGAAATGCGCATGCAGCCCCCTGAGCGCCAGTCCAGCAGGTCATCCCGCAGCCGCAGAAGCCCGCCAAGAATCTGGCGCGTCAAGACCATGCTTTTTGAGCTTATATCTGAGCCTATCGCGACTAATGCGCAGAATACGTGCAGCTTGGGACTGATTACCTCCAGCCGTTTTGAGTGCACCTACTATGAGCCGGCGCTCCTGCTCTTCAAAGGCATTAGCCTCCAGCGCAGAGACCAGCTCCGCCGATTGCTCTGTGAGCTTTGCGGGAGGCTGTAAGTATTGAGGCAGATCTTGCACGTCGATCGTGTCGCTTAGCGTCATCATGGCAGCGTACCCAAGGACATTCTCAAGCTCCCTCACATTTCCTGGCCAAGCGTGCTGCGAGAGCCGGATCTGCGCGTACCTAGTGAGCCCGCGTATGTCTTTCCCGTATTGTGCGGAGAACCGAGCAAGAAAATGCCGCTCTAGCAGTGGCAGGTCTTCCTTGCGGTCGGCTAACCGAGGCGCCTGAATCTCCATCATGGAGAGGCGGTAATAGAGATCCTCACGAAAACGCTTTTCTGCGATTGCGGCGCGCAGGTCGCGGTTGGTGGCAGCTACCACGTGCACGTCAACAGCATGGGCCTTGAGGGCTCCCACACGCTGCACCTCTTGATTCTGCAGCACGCGGAGAAGCTTCGCCTGCGTGGCGATCGGCATATCGCCAATTTCGTCCAAGAACAGTGTGCCTCCATGGGCGTGTTCGAAGAAGCCCGGCTTGTCCTGAGTCGCGCCAGTGAATGCGCCTTTCACGTGTCCAAACAGCTCGCTCTCAAACAGCGTCTCCACCACCGCCGAGCAGTTGAGCACAACAAAGCGGCCCGATGACACGGGGCTGAGCCGGTGAAGGGCGTGGGCCACCAAATCTTTACCCGTGCCCGTTTCCCCGACCAGTAACACAGTGCGATAGTGCGGCGCCACACGCCGGATGCGCGAGAACATTTCCCACATGTGTGGGCTGCGACCAACGATTCCCTCGAACTCTGAACTCATTCGTAACTCATCTTCGAGCTGCAGCGACCGTAGCCGTTTCCGAGCTTCTTCGATCAGCTTGCCGATGCGCTCTCTGAGTCGACTGACTGAAACCGGCTTGTTCAGGTAATCGCTGGCCCCCTTCCTGATCGCTTCGACCACGGAGTCAGCGGAGTAGTGCGCAGTCATGAAAATCACATCCGTCCCAGCATCGACCTCCATGATCCGCTCTAGCACTTCCATGCCATTCATCTGTGGCATCACCAACTCCGTGATCACGATTTCTGGGCGCCGCTCGTAAAACAGGTCCAGTCCCGCCTCCGGGTTAGAGGCGGTCATAATCTCAAGACCGGGTTGGGCCAATGCGTTTGCGACCAGTTCCAGATTGTCCGGGTTGTCGTCGATAACCAGCAGTGAAACTGCGGATTTAACAGTGCCCGACATCATGAACATTCCCGTTCGAACAAACGCTCCATCTCACTTCGCGGCGCGCTCAAGTTGATGGGCTTCATAACCTAACTGATGAAACCCACCGACTTCTCAGTCGCGCGCAGCCAGACAAAAGAAGTCTCTTGTATCACCGCTTCGACATGGAATGCCTCGTGCCGCAGTTCGAATCGACCAGCTTCGCTTTTGCTCAAGTCGCGAAGATCGTTGATAAGGTGGAGCAGCTGCAACGAATCCTTATGAATATGGCTAATGAATCGCTTCTGCTTCTCGTTCAGTGAGTCCTCTGTCTCCTCAGCCAACAGCTCAGGGAACCAAATGACGGTGTGAAGTGGCGAACGCAACTTATGGCTCACGGTCGCCAGAAACTGTGTTTTGAGCTGATTGGCTCGCTCGGCTTCCCGATGGCGCACCTCCAGCTCATGGATATACTTCTCTTGCATCACGCGGAGCTGGTCTTCCATCTGTCTTCGCTCCGTAGTGTCACGAATAATGGCAGTGATGCGGAATCCGGTCTCGGATTTCACCGGACTTAGGCTGATCTCGACGGGGATGTGCGAGCCATCCTTGCGAGCGCCTCCAGTTTGAGACCAAAGCCAATCGGACTCGTTAACGGCGGGGTTCAGGTATTGTGTGCGATGCCACTTATGCACGCCGTGGACGTTCTCCGGCACCAAGACCTCCACAATCTGCCCAAGCAACTCGCTCCGGTTATTGCCGAACAGTTGCTCAGCCATGCGATTAAGAAGCACGATCCGGCCTTCGTTGTCGAGTTCGAGAATCGGGTCCGGAGCGCTTTCAAGAAGCTCCCCTAAACGGCGTTGGGCCTGACTGATCGACTTCTGACTATACTGCGCCAATGGTAGCAACCTTGAATGTAATTGCCGCAGTCTTTTTCTATGCGACAACGGATTTAGCGTGTGGAGATGCGACGACGGCCATCCGTTTCAATTGACTCCACTCCTTCATCCACCAGGGCTCCAAGCCAGACATCTGGAGCACTGCCATCACGCGTTCCGGATCTCCCAAATCGCTCCAGCCCGTGTGGCCCATCCGTAAAGCGATCAGTTGCCTGGTCTGAACCGCTAAGACTTCCCGCGAAAAGTCCACACAATGTATACGCTCGTAGAGCGAAGCCTCAATGTGCACCTCTAAGCCTGCCCATAGCTGACTTTTGCGAAGCGCCTCCAGAACGCCCCTGAGCGCGGCGTTCACCATTTCTAGAAAGCCACGCACATGCCCCACCATCACGAATGTGTTCCAGAGAGATCCTCGCTCGAGTAGCTCGCGGGCGATATGGAACGCCGGCTTCTCGCAAAAGCCCCGGACTTGGAACGAAGTGCCACCAGCGCGGCAAACGGATGGGCCGAGCTCAATCCAGCCGTATTCGACTTCCGGACCCTGCGGAACGGCGCCCAGGAGCACTACCGAACGGCTATACTCCGCTGCGATGTCAAATGCCGACTCCAGAGCAGCCGTGAACGCTCCCTCGTCCGAATAGTGGTGGTCGCAGGGCAGGATCGCCACGATCGCGTCCTTATCGTTCTGTTCGATGCTCAGAAGACTGTGCAATATGGGCGGAGCGGTGCCTTTGTTTGCCGGCTGTATTATTCGCTGCGACGGCCGGATCCCCGGCTCCTGAAGATAGAAACCGCGATGACTTTTCGTTAGAGCGACTAGTATCTGTTCCCGAAGGATACTCCGTTCCGCCCGTTGTCGCGCCTGCTCCAACAAGGTGTCGTTGCCGACCAAAGGACAGAACTGTTTCGGACGATCATCGCCGCAAATGAGCCGGGTCAGCCGCTGGAGGCGGGTTCCGTCTCCACCCGCCAAGATCACGCCCCAGCGTTTCCCTCGCGCAGCAGAAGCCTTCCCGTGGGGCGTTATGGGCGGCATTGGTATCACTGCCGCCTTCCGCCCCCCGACGAATGTCTCCTCCGACGGCCGCTGACTTGCCATGTAGTTGTCCATTTCTCTCGAATCTGAATTCACTTCGAGCTTCCGAAAATGTATGTTCCCAACGAGCTATGGAACGACCACCATGTGGTCGATGACGCGGGAAACCCCCGGAGCCGCCCAAGCAGCTCGCTCCGCTGCCTCCTTTTCGGACCACGAGCGGACGTTCCCTTCGAGAGTCACCGCACCGTCCTGAGCGGACACGGTAATTTTCTGCGCGTCGACTTCCGCGCTTCGCCGTAGCGCGTCTTCGATCTTCGCCTTCACCTCAGTCGTCGATACCTTCGGTTTCAGTTCGATCTTATTGATGACGCCGCAGACGCCTTTCACTCTCCTGGCACAACTCTCGGCAGCTTCGCGCTGATAGTGCCAGTCCACATTTCCTTCCAGCGTTACTAAGGCGTCGCGGATGCCCACCTTGAGGCGATCGTCGGGAACTCCCATATCGAGTCTCATCGCCTCTATGACGTCTCGGGCAATCTCGGGATCCGTGCGTGTCGTCGGCTTCACTTCAATATCATTCGCGACAGCCCTAACGCCATGGACGCATTTTGCTGCCCTCTCGGCCGCGACCTTCTCGGCGTAGCTGTGAACGAAGCCCGTGAGTGTGACCGCGCCCTCCCTGGATTTGACACTAATGTCTTGCGACACAACTTCTGGTTCCCATTCGAGTTGCCGGAGCACGGCCTCTCGGAGTTGCGTGTCGCTTCCTTTTTCCATCATGGTTTGCATTTCATACTCCTTTTCCTGGCATTATCTTGGATAGCACTGTCTTACATTCAATTCCGTCGGCTAGCGAAGAGACAGCAGACTGCCCAGCACGCTGCGGGAATCTGTCGCTCTTGCGGGCTGAGCCCTCTTCTTTTATGCGGTTGCCAGCTTAGTCTGAAGCAAATCCGGCCGTGTGCTTTTGCGAGGCTGAGGCTCACAGATGGCTTTCAGCGTCCGAATCACATCGTCCTTGAAGACGCCGTCGGTCTCCGGCTTGGCCTGGAGGACTACGTCATCCATGGATAGGATCCCTTTAAGCGCGCCCGCTTTGTCTAGCACGGGTAAACGGTGTACTCGTTGCTGCGCCATAATTTTCAGGGCGCTTCGGACATCATCGTCGGGAGCGCAAGCAGACGGCTCGCGGCGCATGATCTCGCCCACCGGCAAGTCAGAGGCGTTCCGGTTTTGCGTCCCCAAGGCGATGAAAAGATCGCGGTCCGTTACTACGCCAAGCACCTGGCCTGAGTCCTCAAGAACCGGGAGAATACCACAGTCTCGATTCCACATGATTTCCGCGGCTGCAGCCGCATTGGTGCCGGGATTGCAGTACGAAACGTCTTTTGTCATCACGTCTTCAACTCGCATGTGCCAGCTCCTTTGACGCATTCGCCAGCGTCGATTTGCTACCTTCCTCGATCAGCACCCGGCGGGATTTCTTTTTCATCTCTGGCACCGGCACCGATACCTTCAGGACGCCCTCCTGAAGTTCCGCCTTGGCTTGGTCGGTCTTGGCCCCTTCCGGAAGGGGGATCGACCGATAGAAGTGGCCGTAACTGCGCTCCCACCTGTGAAAGCCATCGTGGTCCTCTTTGTGTTCACGCTTCCGCTCACCTTCGATGACGAGGGCGTCGTCGGTCAACTCGACCTTTACCTCTTCCTTCTTGAGTCCCGGCAATTCCGCTGAAACGACGAGATTCCCGTTGCATTGCTGCACGTCCACGGTGGGAACCCACTCCTCTGTTTGCAGGCCGCCACGCGCCCCGCGAAACATTCGATCCATCTCGTCCGTGAATTCCCGCATCAGGGCAAACGGACTCATCCCGAAAAGCCTGCCGGAGGGAAACATCGGCCGGAATACTTCGGTCGCTCGGCTAATCGGTGCGGCTTCAGACGCCTTCTTGCTGCTAACTGCTACTTCAGTCATGTTCGATTTCTCCTTTCTCGATCTCTGAAATTCGGGCAAATTCGAATCAGACGTGGCTTGGCAGGCTTGTCACTTGGCAGGCTTGTCACTCGTGGGCCCTTGCTTTGCGTGCGCGCTGCAGCGTTCTACCAGGTCCGTCTCGAATACTTGGAACCGTTCTCCATCAACATCGACCACGAGGAAGCGATCATCCTCGGCGCGACTGACAACATCCATCATCTTGCCCACGGGAAGTGTGACGGCGACCTGATGATTGTCCTCGTAGGCAAGGGCTATAGTTGGACGCTTTATGCGGTAGTGTATACCCCCGCCCAACTCTGCCGTGGAACATTCGCTCAACCGTGAATGCTCTGGTTGCGCCATGATATCCTCTCATCCGCCCAGGTCGCTCGCGCAATCAACGTCGGCGACAGGAACCCTCGCCTACAGACCCAACCCAGAACGCTCTAGTACATCGTACAGTTAGT
>PKZC01000091.1 GCA_003132905.1 Bryobacterales bacterium
CGCGAAGTGGTGCAGGCCGGCGTCGCGCTGCGAGGTCCCGCCACCGATCGCGTGGTTCTCTTCGTGCATGGCGCGGGCACGCCCGCCGAAGTGTCCTTCGACATCCCTTATCAGGATTACAGCTGGATGGCTTATCTCGCGCACGCGGGCTTCGATACGTTTTCCATGGACATGACCGGCTACGGACGATCCACTCGACCCGCTCCCATGAACGATCCGTGCAATGTGTCGCACGAACAGCAAGCCGGGTTCATTCCCGCGTTGATTCCAGCACCTTGCGCGGCCAGCTATCCGCATCCGCTCACCACCATCGCATCGGACTGGAACGATCTGGGCGCGGTGATCGATTCCTTGTGGTCCCTCAGGCATGTCGAAAAAGTGAGCGTCTAACGGCTGGCCTGCACTTCCGCAGGGAATCGCCGCCAGAGCCGGTACCCCCCGACCGTTACCTTCGGGTCGGGCGCCGGCCGGTAGTTGGTCTCCAGCCAACTTTCCAGATCTTCAAACCTCCAATTGACGTTAGGGGCATATGGAAAAATATCCCTGTATTCTTTCGGCGACATGGGCGCATAAAGAAGCCATTCGGGCGGACGGGCCTGTAACTCAGCCAGCGTCGCCCGCGCATCGCGATCCGGCATCATTCCGGGCTGCAACCAGGAGAATCGTACAGGATTCTTGCCTTGGGTCAAGAAATAATGAATCGGCATGTACGGGTACACGAACAGACCGTCGCCGGGGCGAACTTCCTGAAACAACCTCTCGAAATCCGCAAGTTCCCCATTCGAGACGCGCAGGCGCCCCACGGGAGACGAAAGCGCACTGGTCCCATGCCATGCGATGAAATAGTTCGCCGCGAAGATCGTCGCTAGCATGAGCGGAACAACCGCCAGAGCAGCACTGGCTTTGGCGGGCGCCAAACGCGCCAACGCTGCCCCGGCCAGTGCGTATGGCAAAGTCGCGACGAAGGCCAAATGCACCATATTGGCGCGCGGAAACGCGGTAGCGATCAAACTGCCCATGGCAAGTAACAGCAACAGCAGCTCCGGCCGCTCTTTCATCGCAACTTTTCCCCGCCACAGGGCCGCGATCCATGCGGCCAAGGCGACGGGCGGCAGGATTGCCGGTAACGCGATGCACGCAACCATCACCAAACGTACTAGCCAACCGCCGATTCCGTCCGTTCCGTCCAGAAAATTGCGATAGCCTCCGTTTATCGATCCGTAGGGCATAAAGTTGATTCCGGCGTAATTCTCTCTCAGCCACAGCAATTGGTGGAAGAACGCCGACAGGCTTCCGAGCACGGCCAGTCCAGCCACGGCTAACGCGGTTACGCCCATGACGCCACTGACAAATGGAACCACAGCGTTCCTTCGCGCGGGTGCGGCCATCAGCCAAATACCTTCGACCGCGATGAGGAGCCCCACCGACGGCGTACACCACGCGGCTGCCGCCAGCAGCATGCCACTGGCCGCCCAGATCCACGGCGTTCCGCGCGTTACTTCGCGCTGGGCGCAGTGAACGGCCAGGCAGAGGCCAGCCAGCGCGAGCGTGCCGCTGTCCCACCGGTGCGCGGCCGTTAGAAACGAGGCGCTGGAGATCTGAAAACCTGCAAACAACAGCAAAACAGTAACGGCCACTTTCGATGACGCCAGGCGGGCCGTAAGCCAGAATAAGAGTGCGCACTGGACTGAAAAGTCCAGCATCACCATCAGCCGTCCGGCCCATAACGACAGTCCGAATAGCCGGAACATGAGCTCCTGGAGCCAATAGCTTCCCGGGCTCAGGGCGGCGAAAAAGTCGACGTAGACTCGCTCGCCCGCCGCCATCCGCTGGGCTGGATCGAGTGTGAGGCCTTCGTCTTGCGTCAGAGTCACCCGGTTGCTTTGAAAAACCAGGAGCAGCAGGAACACGAAGAGGAAAACCACAGTTGTGGATTTCCAGGCGCTCCGTTCGTGTTCAACCATGGTTCGTAAGCGCCCTTCTCACTACCGCCTTTCGACGATGGCCATCAGAGAGGTGCCCATGAAGTGCTGCGGTATCGGCTCCAGCCGGGACAAACCCAAGAGCAAGCGGTTCATGACGGACCCGCGGGAATCCATGCCGCTGGCAATGATGTCTTCTTTCGCGTGCTTGCGCAGCCAGTATTTCCGGAGAACCAACAAAGGTGTGAGCGGCATTCCCCAATACGTCCAGCCGGTGATTGCCATTCCGTTCCGTTCCATGACTTTCGTAAAGGAGCCGATGTCGTATCTGCGGAAGTGACCGGCTGCCTCATCGTAGCGGGAAAACAAATACTCGAATGCAGGCACGTTCACTAACAGTTTTCCATTCCGCGCCAGATGGAACTGGACGGCTTCCAGAAAGCGATCTTCGTCCTCAAGGTGTTCGAGCACGTCAAAAAGAACGATTCCCTCGAAGTAGCCCTCATACTCCGCGTTCTTTTGAAACGCGTCGTAGCAGCAAACGTCGCTGGTGCGGCTTAGGTTTTGGCTCAGCGCGTTTTCGTTCAGGTCAAAGCCGGTGATCTGTTTCTGAAACGCATCCTCGATCTGCCGCTGCACGATGCCACTGCCGCAGCCCGCCTCGGCAAGATGCCCGGCGCTCTGAAGGATTCCGTCCGCCATACGGCGTAGCACCTCGAAACGCCGCTGGCACCAAAAGTGGTCGAGACCGGCAATGCCGAACCACTCGTCAGCCATACTCACGGGCGCGGGCGGTGAAAGGTATCGAATTCTGGCCGACTGGGTTGAGATCATACGCCTAAACCGTGGTCCTTTCGCTAGAGTCGGCTAAGGCCGGACTCGCCTCCCAGGGGGCGCTAGCACTAATCACGCCAGCACTAATCAATGGATACGCTGCCTCGTGCGGCCGCAGGTCACCCACTCCTGAAGCAACGATCGCTGCCGGCCGGCCCTTGATTTCCTGCAGGAGAACGATGAGGTATTCTCCAACAATGCCGAGGCAGACAAACAACACGCTCAAGGTAAAGGCGATGAAGACCAGGATCGTCGCTGCCCCGGCATTCGCGCCGATCCAGAATCCGAAGAGCGTGAATCGTGGCCACAAGCGATTCGCTAAGATCAGCGCGCCGAATAGAATCGAAAACGTACCCATGGCGAGACCCATGAGGCTGGCCAAACGCAGCGGGATGTGGCTGAACGAAATCAGGCCTTGCAAAGCCAGACCGATCAGCCGCGGAACGCTGTACTTGCTGACGCCTTGCGATCTAGCGGGCCGGTCGTAGCGGACCCCGGACTGCCGAAAGCCCACCCACGAGCGCAGCCCGCGCAGCATGCGGGATTTCTCCGGCAAGGACAAGATGGCCTTTTGGCAGCGCGCACTCATGACGCAGAAGTCGCCAACGTTCCTCGGCCAGGCGTGATCGGCGGCGCGATTGATGATGAGATAGAACAACCAGTAAGCAGCACGCAGATGGAGAGGCGACTCTCTGCGTTCGCGGATGCCATAACAGACATCCAATTCGTCGCGGAGACAGGTGCGGTACAGTTCCGCCAAAATCGCCGGAGGGTCTTGGAGATCGCAATCCATGATCCCGACGTACTCACCGCACGCGTAAGCCATGCCGACCGAGAGTGCCGCTTGATGGCCAAAGTTCCGGCTCAACCGGACGCCTGAAATGCGGTGGTCACGTTGGTTCCAATTGGCAATCGTCGCGAACGTTGCGTCGCGACTTCCGTCATCCACGCAGAGGATGGACCACTGCCCGTAGGTCGCCAGTTCCAGCGCCGGAATCACGGCGTCGAAAAACACCGGCAACATTTCTTCCTCGTTGTAGCAGGGAACAATAACGCACAGGCGCGCCACCCTCGCGCTCATCGAGGATTCGCGGATGATAGGGCCCTTCACCTATTTGACATCGGCAGTTCCCAAACTCAACTTTACGAGGGCTTAGTGGATGTAATCGCGAGCGTTACGGTCATTGTCTGTTAGCCCCCGATCGAACCGCCAGAACCGCCGCCGGTGCCGGTGCGTCCTTGCGGTCCAGAAACTGGAATCCATGTTCAGAGCCGCCTATGACCGCGCCCGAACACTTCCACGGTCACCGCGCCCGAATAGGCTTTCTCTTTGAGCAGTTGAAAGAACAACGGGAATTCAATGACGCCTTCGCCAGGGAGCAGGCGCTCTAAATCGCGGATGGCTTCGGGTGGATCAGCCGGGCTGTCCGACATGTGAACGTCGAGTATCCGTTCGGAAGGGATGCTTCGAATCGATTCCGGATCGGCGCCGCCGTGATGCCAGTGCC
>PKZC01000445.1 GCA_003132905.1 Bryobacterales bacterium
AAACTATTTAAGCGGTCGTAGCGCTAGTGGCAGTCCGCGGCATGCTGCGCCTTCTGCAAGCCCCGCTGGGCTTCGAGCCGCAGGGCGCGATGCTGGCCGAGATGGATCTGAGCCAGGCGGGACTGGCGGGCGACGCGGCGATGGAAAAAAGGACAGCGATGCTTGAGGCGGCGCGGAACATCCCCGGTGTAACGGCGGTGGGGACCGTAAAACGTACACCGATGACCGGCGGACTGCATGGGATTCCGGTTTACCCGCCGGGGACCACTGAGTTCCAATTGAAGAATTCTGTGCTGACGCCCTACGTGTTTCCGATGTCGCCCGGGTACCTGGAGGCAGCCGGCACGCGCCTGCTCCGCGGGCGGGATGTCTCGTGGCATGACACCACCAAGACCCCGTACGTGGCGGTGGTGAACGAAACCTTCGCGCGGGCGATGTGGGGCGAAACGCAGGCGATCGGCCGGCGGTTCATTCTGCTGGGCAAGCTGACGGAAGTGGTGGGCGTGGCGGAAAACGGCAAGTATCACGATCTGGAAGAGCGGCCTCAGGCTGTGGCGTATGTGCCGCTCGCGCAGAGCTGGGAGGGCGAAGTGGTGCTCGTGGTGCGGTCGCGGTTGGCGCCGAACGAGATGGCGGCGGCGCTCGAACGCACAATGAAGAGCATAGAGCCGGATGTGCCAATGACGGTGCATCGCTGGTCCGATACGTTGGATGGTGAGCTGGTGCCGGCACGGGCGGCGACAGCGGCGCTGGGCGTCATGGGCCTGCTGGCAGTGATGCTGGCGGTGACGGGGATCTTCGGAATGGCGGCCTACAATGTGAGCCGGCGGAAGAAGGAAATGGGCATCCGTGTGGCTTTGGGAGCGCGCAAGGCGCAAATGATGAGCGCGGCGCTGGGACGGCCCATGGCGCTGCTCCTTGTGGGATCGGCGCTGGGTCTCGCGGCGGGCGTTTTCGCAAGCCGCCTGCTGGGGCGGATTGTGTATCAGGCGAATCCGAGCGATCCACTGGTGCTGGGAGGCGCGGTGCTGACGATGGCTCTGCTGGGCATTGCAGCGTCCGCGATTCCAGCCCAACGAGCGCTGGCTATCGATCCATCCAAACTCATGCGGGAAGAGTGAGGCGGACGAATCGACGCGGCGGAACTACCACATCGCCGCGGTCGCTAATTTCGCGCCCTCCACCAGCGATCGCAGCTTAGCCCAGGCGATTTGGGGATGCGTGCGGCCTCCGAACCCGCAATCCGCTCCGGCGATCACATTCTCTTTTCCGAGCAACGCGGCGAACCGTTGAATGCGCTGCGAGACGAGTTCGGGGTGCTCGACCACGTCCGTCGAATGCGTGATCACGCCGGGAATCAGGATCTTTCCTTCAGGCAGCCGGGCCGTTTCCCACACGGCATATTCGTGCTCGTGCCGCGCGTTGGCTCCTTCAATCAAGTAGGCCCGCGCTTTCACCGAGAGCAAAATATCCACCAGGTGCTTCAATTCCAAATCGTAGGCGTGCGGGCCATGCCAGCTCCCCCAACAGAGGTGATAGCGGACCCGGTCTTCGGGGATGCCGCGCAGGGCATGGTTTAGCGCCTCAACGCGGACGCGGCACCAACGCACGAAGGCTTCCAGGCCCATGCCGATCCCGATGCGATCCCAAAGCGCGGGCAGCCAGGCGTCGTCGATCTGCAGGATCATGCCCGCTTTGACGATGGCGCAGTACTCCTCACGCAGCGCCTCCGCCAGAGCGAAGACGAAGTCCTCGTCCTTCGAGTAATATTCGTTGGAGCGATAGACCTCCAGGCTCCCGGGAGCGGTGCTGGTCAGGAACAGATCGTCTTCGGGGCCCGCGGCGGCCCTGAGCAGATCGATCTCGCGCTGCAAAACGGCGTGGCCGGTGTAAGTGATGGGGCCGGTACAAATCCAGTGCCTGCGCACCTTCTTGATCTGATCGCCGGGCTCGAAGAACAGGGTGCCATGCTGGGAGGCCCACTTGTAGAAATCGGCGAACTCGGTGCGATCCTTACCGAGGGTAACGATCGGAGGGCCCTTGCGTTCGCCGGCCGTGAATCCGCCGAAGCGATCGTCGGTGAAGGACAGCCAATCGCCGCCTTTGGTGTACTCGCCTTCGTTGATGATGTCCAGGCCGGTCTCACGCTGCTGCTCGACAAGTTGTCGCACGGCGGCTTCTCCGGTGAGGCCTTCGGGCGCCGGCAAACTGCCTACGTGAGTGGTGAGGATTTTGTGGGTGCTTCGCTGCATCCCACGATTATATGTGGCACTGTGTTGGGGACGGCTACCTACAACTGTCGCGCGGCACCTATGTAGTACCAGTGGACTTGCATGCTTTTGCCAGGAAACAAATTAGCCTTGATTGTCATCCAACAGTCGGCTTGGCCATGGAAGACCCACTCGCAACCTACCTGCACGATCATCTCGCTGGCTCGAATTTTGCTATCGAGCTGCTGGAAAATCTCCAACAGCGCCATTCGGGTTGCGACACGGGAGCCTTCGCCGCCGCGATTTTGGCGGAAGTGCAAGCGGATCGAAAAGTCCTGGAAGGCGTAATCGAGAAGGTCGGGAAAAGCAATTTTGACGTCAAGGATGCGATCTCCTGGGTAGCAGAAAAGGCCAGCCGGATGAAGTTGAGCAACGGTCAACCCGACGGTCTCTCAACATTTGAGGCTCTGGAAACGTTGGACCTGGGAATCATGGGAAAAGTCTCGCTATGGCGCGCGCTGGGTGTGATTGCCGACTTCGACCCCCGGCTGGCCGCAATGGATTTCACGGCTCTTTCGCTGCGGGCGCAGGATCAATTTAATCGTGTCGAGAAATATAAGTTATCTATCGCGAGAAATACGTTTGAAATGGAACGTCAGGGTGCTAAGTAGACTGGATCGGGCCAAGGCCCGTATCCCAAGGGAGATTTGAACATGCAAGTAGCTTCTATAGAACATTCCGAATCGCCGGTTTTCGATCAGTGGGGAGATGTTCATTCTTCCGGTGTTTCCTGGGGTGCCGTGATTGGCGGAGCGTTTGTCGCGGCGGCGTTGTCGCTGATCATGCTGGCGCTGGGCGCCGGTTTTGGATTATCCGCGGTCTCACCCTGGTCGAATGTTGGTGCTTCCGCGGCAACAGTGGGCATGGCCGCTATCATCTGGCTCATTATTACGGAAGCGGTCGCCTCTGCGATGGGCGGTTATCTCGCGGGAAGATTGCGTACCAAATGGCATGCCATCCACAATGACGAGGTCCATTTTCGCGATACGGCCAATGGGCTCCTGGTATGGGCTGTTTCCGTCGTGATGACGGTAGCGTTCCTGGCTGCGGCCGCGGCCTCCATGGTCGGCGTGGTTCCAAATTCGGGCGATGCTTCCGTGGCCGCTGCGTCCGAGGGCAACGCCTACTTCGTGGATCGCCTGTTCCGGACCGACCATACGGGTCCCGCTAACGACGATCTAGCGGCGCGTGCAGAGGCAGCTCAGATTTTTTCGCATGCGCTTGTTCGGCCCGATGCGTCCACCGCGGACACTTCTTATCTCGCGCAGTTGGTGGCGGCAAGGACAGGACTGAGCGCTAGCGATGCTCAGAAGCGCGTCTCAGACACGCTTGCTGACGCGATGCAAGCGGAAGACACGGCGCGGAAGGCAACATCGCATCTCTTGCTGTGGATATCCCTGGCCCTTCTGATAGGCGCCTTTTGCGCCAGTTACGCCGCCACTATCGGCGGCAGACAGCGCGACCACGTCAAGCTCGTCTAGAGAAGGTCAAGCTGGTCTAGAGAAAGGAGAACCCATGCGATCCATTTTGCTCTTGTTTATCGGTGTTCCGATTCCGATCATCATTTTGATTGCGCTCTTCACGCACCACTTCTAGCTATTGACGGCGGCGCTGGGCGCAGGCTGCGCGCAAAAGCGATCGAAAGCCTCGGTCAACAACTTTGCGATCTCCACCGGCTCGCGCCTCTCGATATCGCTGCGATGGATGACATACACCGGCTTGCCGTTTTGGAACAAGGCCATCGACGGCGAGGACGGCGGGTAATCGGACAAGATATCGCGCAGATGAGCCACTGCCGCTTCGTCGCCGCCGGCGAACACCGAGGCTACTTGAGCGGGCTTCACTCCGTGCTTTAATGCCATGCCGACGGCTGGCCGGGCTCGGCCTGCTGCGCAACCGCACACTGAGTTCACAATCATTAAAACTGAGCCGCTATTGGGCGAAAGAAGGCGGTCGACATCGGCGGGCGTGCGAGCTTCCACGACGCCATGACGAGTAAGATCGGCGCGCATCGGCGCAATGAGGACTTCGGAGTAAGGCACGAATTGATTTTAGCAGGTGGTATTTCTAAGCGCCCGGCCGGTTCTGCAGAAACGTGGTGGTGGATTCAAAGAACGATTGCAGGATTTTCCGCGGCTCCTCCGGGAAGGCCGCTTCGTCGAGAGCGCGGTTCATCAGTTGGAGCCACCGATCGCGGGCCGCTTGTCCAATTGCAAAAGGGGCATGGCGGATGCGCAGGCGGGGATGACCGCGTTGTTCGATATAGGTCTGCGGCCCACCAAAGCGGCCGATCAGGAAATCCCGCAGACGTTGTTTCGCGCCTGCGAGATCGTTCTCCGGGTACATAGGCCCTAGGATTTCATCGCTTGTGACCTGCCGATAAAATGCATCGGTAAGTCGCTCAAACCCAGCCTGGCCGATGGCGGAATAGATGTGTTGTTCTTCCATCAGGAAAACCGTGAGACGATCAGGAATGCACCGCCGATTGCGATCAAGTCTTCCAGCAGGGCGATAGGCAGATCCTTGCCTCCAGTTGCTTTCACCAATCGGGTGCGAAATCCGTAACCGCCGAAGGTTCCGGCGATCGCTCCGATCACGCCTGCTATCAGACCGACGATCCAGGATCCACCGCTCGCGCCCAACGCCGCTCCGCTCAACCCTCCGGTCACGATTCGTGCGATGAAACCGGGCGGCGCTTTCCTGCTGGGTGTTTTGGGAAGCTTATCGGCGATCAATTCGCCGATGGCGAGCACGCTGATGATATAAGGCGTGGCGGCAAAACCAAGAAATGCCAGCCAGGTGTTCTCCACATGCAACCAGCCTAGCCGCGCGGCCCAACTAACGACCGCCGGGGCAGTCAGGGCGCGAAGCCCGGCGATCACGCCAATCAAGAACGCAAAAACATAGATGGACATGCCAGGGGATTCCTATGCTGGCAGCTTCGTTTCCATCCACGCTCGGATTACGTCGAACACCTGACGGTTATTGGTTTCGAGCATCATGAAATGCCCATTGCCGAGGATGTCTTTGTCCTTGAGCTGCAGCTCTTCGGCGTCGCATCCGGCTTGTTTCAGGAACGCCACGACGGGCGGACCCTGCGTGCGGCCCGACGACGCGGCTGTTACCATCACGATCGGAATGCCCTGCAGGTTTTTCAACTTGCGCGCCGGCTCGGCCTGCAGCTTGTACGCCGGCGTGATTCCGGATGCTGCCACATCTCGCGTGGCGATTTCTTTGGGATCGGACACCGGCGGATCGTAGGCCAGCGGAATGTCGGTGAGTCCCCAAGCCGCGCCGAAGCCAAATGGCATGCCAGCGCCTTCTACGTTGACGATCGCCTTCACCAAATTCGGCCGCTCATTCGCCACCAGCCAACTGAAAGGACCGCCCGCCGAGTGCACTTGGATGATCGCCGGTCCGATCTTGTCCAGCATCGCCGCGCCCCGGCTCGCCCAGAGTTGGTGCGCCATTACGTTGTCCGCGGGCGGCGAATTTTGACCAGCCTGGAAGTGATCCACCAGTGGATCGCCCGCATCGCCGCTACCCATCCAGCGCCGGTTCGGATTGTTCGCCGCGCGCATGAAATCGCCCGTGACCGTATCGAACGTCAGTAGCGGGCCGATGGCGCCGAGTGCATCCGGATGATAGGGCGCGCGGCCGTGGCCCGGGCGATCCACCAGATAAACCTTGTAGCCTTCCTGCAAATAATAGTGGACCCACCCCGGCTTCCCGTTCCCGAGTCCCATATAGTGCGTGCCTTGGCCGCCGCCTCCATGCACCAATACCACCGGATATTGATGGCGAACCTGAGCGGGAAACAAATACTGCACGTACATTTGGCCCGCGACAATGTTGCCGTACGGCATCTTCTTCACTTCGGTCCCAACCCAGAAATGCCCCTGCTCGGATAATTTCAACGCAACGGCATCGGGATTCTTTATTGTGGGCGTGGGCTTGGCGTGCGGCGCCACGTTTTTGTCCATCCAATCCAGGATGGGCTGCAGCACTTCGCGGTTGTTCTTCTCAACCATCATCATGTGGCCGTTGCCGTGGACTCCGTGCTGCGCCAGGCGCAATTCTTCAGCGGTGCATCCGGCTTGCTTCAGGAACGCGAGAGCACCGGGCGCGCCGGGCGAGGCGAAGGACGCTTCCGAGGTAACCAAGACAATCGGAATGCCCTTCAGATTTTTCAACTTATGCGCGGGCTCTTCTTGAATCTGGTAAGCGCCGACGCCGGGCTCCGGTGAAGGCATTTCCTTGATCTTCAGTTCGGACGGATCTTTCACCGCTGGATCGTAGGTCATCGGAATCGTTGTGATGCCCCATTTACTGGCCTGCGGGCCTTTGCCAAAGGGCGTACCAGCGCCCTCGACCACGACGATGCCTTTCACTAAAGTGGGCCGCACTTCGGCCACCAGATAGCCGAACGGGCCGCCGGCCGAGTGCGTCATTATGATCGCGGGACCAATTTTGTCGAGCAGTTCGGCGCCGCGCTGACGCCATGCCGTGTGTGTTACCGCGATATCGGCCACGTAGAATCCGCCCTGCGAGGCCACCAGTTGCGCCAAATCCGGCGCGCCTACTTCGCCCGTGCCCGGCCATTGATTGTGAAGCTTCGCAAGGCCGAGACCAGTGGGGTCGGGCCGCTTGGCACGCTGTGGCGTGAACATCCCTGAAATCTGATCGAGCGTGATGTTCTGCGCTGGAAATGGGCCGTTCAGATCCGGATGAAAGGGCGAGCGGCCGTGTCCGGGCCGATCGACAACATAGACCTTGTAGCCTGCTTGCACCAACAGCGTGGCCCAGCCGGGACGGCCATCGGGACAACACATCCAGTCCGTGCCTTGGCCGCCTCCGCCGTGAACTAACACGATCGGGTAGGGATGTTTTACCTGCGCCGGTATCTGATATTCGACATACATCTGCTTCCCATTGATCACCGTGCCGCGAGGAATTTCGGCTCGTTCCACGCCTACCCAGAAGAAACTCCATTCGGCGAGATCGAGCGGAGCGTCGGCTACAGCGGTCGCGCCGGTTTGTGCGGTCAGTGGCGAGCTAGCGCTCAGCGCACTCAAAACCGAAAGCGCTCCGGTAGTCATGGTGGCAAAATCGCGCCGGGTAAACTCGTTCGACATGCTTGGCTCTCCTTGTGTTACTACTCATTTATAGACCGTACAGGAACGAGCATATAGGAAAACCCGTGCTTTGGAAAAGTGGGAAGAATTCCGGCCGCTCGACCGTCCAAGCAAGTGATTCCGGCATGGTGTTGGACGCAAACGACCGAGACGTGATCGAGGCTTGTCAGCGGGGCGATGCGGACGCATTTCATGCGCTGTTTGAAGCTTACAAGGACCGCGTCTATTCCATCGCCTTGCGCTATTCCGGCAATCCAGCAGCAGCCATGGACATCGCGCAGGACACTTTTCTGAAGCTGCTGTCGCGCATCGGCGACTATCGATCGGAAGCTAGCTTCGATTCCTGGCTCTACCGGTTGGTGGTGAATAGTTGCATCGACGATCAGCGCCGCGGCCGCCGTATGACGCCGTTCCTGGACGGCCTGCTGGATGTGGTTCGCGCTCCCGCCGAAAGCGTCTTGAACAGACTGATGCGCACCGAAACGGACCAGCGCGTACAGGATGTTGTAGCCAGACTCGCGCCCGAGCATCGCATCGTAATCGTGCTGCGCTATACCGAAGGCTTGTCGTACGACGAGATCGCGAAGATTTTGGGATGTTCGCCGGGCACTGTGGCGTCGCGTCTGAATCGCGCGCATAAGATCCTGGAGCGGAGGTTGTCGTGGTGCCGATAAACGATTGGTTGGAGCCGGAGTTGCGGCGTAGCCTACGGGAAGTGGCTGCCCCACCTGATCTCTGGAATCGGATTCAAGCTCCCCAAGCGGCGTCATCAAATCGGAGCAATCGGGCTATGGTTTGGGCCATGGCCGTTACCGTTATTCTTGCCGCTGTCGGGTTATCTCTGGTTCGGCCGCCGGCGCGGGATGCTTCCCGGCAGATGGCCTTCCACTGCGAAAATCCCGTGGAGTTGCGCGCCTGGGTGAGGGCGAACACGGGGCTGGATGTGCCATTACAGACTGCGCCGCAGGCCTCCATTCAATTGATCGGCGCTCGGAATCTGGGCGCGAGTGTAGAGATTGCGTATCGGGCAGGGAACCGTGATGCCCTATTGTCGGTGTCGCGCGCCGATGCCGGGTCCGCCAATCTGCCGCATGGTCAGGCGAGCGGGAATGAGTCTTCATGGGTCGCCGATGGACAGCGTTTTACGCTGGCTGCCAGCAATGCCGCTGACTTACAGCTCGCCTGTAAGCTCTGCCATCCGGATTAAAGCTAGTTTGAATTTCGGAGCGCCTGTACCACCCGGATCTTAGTGCTGCGTACCTCGACGCTTTCCGCTTCTGCATACTCCTGGCGCGCCCGCAGAACAGCTTCGTAGGACTGCAAAGTAGCAAGTAATTGCGGATTCTCCGGCCCCCACGCCTCTGTCAGGATGCTGAGCGCCTGGCGATACAGTTGTTCCGATTCGTCCAGTCTTCCCTGTAGCCGATAGATATTCGCGATGTGCGCAGCCAATTTTCCAAGCTCAGGATGGTTCGGTGGCAGCGTCTTGTCGAGGATTTGCTGCGATTTCTTGAACAACGCCTCGGCATCCGCATAGTGTTTGCGTCCCACCGCTGCCATTCCTTCGTTGCACAGGTCGTAGCCGATGCGCGGATGGTCTGGCGCGAAGTTCTTCCGGTCGATCTGCTCGGCCCGCTGCAGTAGTGGCTCTGCATNNACGAGCATTAGTTTGCCCAGGCCACTCACCCCGATAGCCACGTCAGGATGTTCCGGCCCCAAGCGTTGCTCGGCCACTTCTATCGCCTCGTGATAAAACTGCTCGGCTTCCTTGTATTGGGCTTGCTCGGTTAGCACACGCCCGAGATTGTTCAGCACGGCAACCAGGTTTCCGGGCTGGGAAGCTTGCCGGTAAGCTGCAAGCGCGCGGCGGTATAAGCTCTCCGCTCGCGGCAGATCACCTTCTTGCCGGTAGGCGAGCGCCAAACCATTAGCGGCATCGGCGGCGGCTGGGGTGTTCATTTCCCCAAGACTTTCCCGGATGTCGAGCGCCTTGCCCAGCCACACCATCGCGTCGGCGTTCTTGCCCTCGTTCTCGAGCAGCACGCCCCAAGCAGTGAACGTATCCGCGGCATTTTCCGTCGTCTCCGCTTGATGCGCCTGCACAATCGCCAGGGCGCGCTGCAAAGTTTTTGCAGCTCCAACATAATTGGCCATGTCCAGATACACCAAGCCCAGCCCATCCAGGACTGGCAGCAGCGAGACGTCGCCAGGCCCGGTGAGCGATTCCCGCAGGGCCAGCGCTCGCAGGTAAAAGCGCGCGGCATCCGCATTGCGCCCTTCGGCGCGATAAACCGCTCCAAGATTGTGAAAAGCTTTTGCCAAATCATCGGAACCGGCGGCGTCCGTGGCCCACAGCGATATCGCGCGTGTAAACAGCAACTCAGCCTCGCGATATTTTCCAGCCAAAAAGTAGGTACTCGCCAGATTGTTGGTGGCGACGGCGCAGTCGCGCGCGGATTGTTCCGCCTGGCACGGATTTTGAGAATCAGAGAGGTCGGCCGCTGGCGCGAACGAGGCCAGCGCAAGGAAGACGACAAAGGCTTGGTACATGGGACATTGTGTCCCGAGTCCGCCGTTGGCGGAAGTAATGGTGCAGTAACCTAACCGAGTTGCTTACGGTAAAAAACCAATTCGCTCCAGCATCCTTTGAAACCGGGGTTCGGAACGCAACGGATCGTACGCCGGGTGCACCTTCAGACCGGCCACCATCTCGCGTCGATCGCACACGACGTCCAGATGGTTGAGCGCGGCCTCATATTCACCCAATCCAACGTTCACGATGGCAAAGGCGGAAGAGGGAACCCAGCGCGTTTTGGCGGCGGCATGCAGTTCGTCCAGCAAGCTTCGCGCCTCCCAGACAAATCCGGCACGGGCCAGCGTATCACCCAACGCGGCCATGATGGATGGAACGTCGCCGCCCAGCGCGCGAGCTCTCTCAAACAATGCGATCGCTTCCTCGTAACGTCCCATCAGGGCGAATACGCGCGCCTTGGCGCCGTACACTCGATAGAACATCGGGTCGAGTTGCAGCACCTGATCGTATTCTTCCAACGCCCCCACATAGTCGCGTTGCAGCATCTTCACGTACCCGCAGCCTTCCACCAGGATGGGCGAGAGCGGGTCTAGATGACGCGCCATGCGCATTTCTGGAAGCGCTTCCTCGAACCGGCCGAGCACCGCCAGAAAGTCGCTTGCAAACCAATGCCGCGCCCGCGAATAGCCCGGATTGAGAGCGATGGCTTTGCGATAGAGCGTTTCTGCTCCGGCCCAATCCCAATCGAAAAGCGACCGGACAAAAGCCAGCGATACGTGCGCTTCGGCCGACCCGGGATCGATGGTGAGCGCCTTTTCCGCCGCCGCTCGCGCCTTCGGAGTAGCCTCCGCCGGATCGAGGAAACCGTGCTCGGTAAGCAGGCTATAAGCGTCAGCCAGGCCTGCATAGGCAATCGGGGAGCGATTATCGGCGGTAACGGCTTGCTCGAAACAAGCCACGCTTTGGCGCAGACCATCGCGGGTCCGCTTGTTGGCGTGAAAGCGTCCCTGCAGGCAGAGGTTGTAGCACTCCGGGCTGGAAGTTTGCCGCGCGAAGCCGCTGGCGCGCCAGGCGAGAGTCAGCTGCAAGGTGTCGACAATGGCGCGAGCCATCTCTTCTTGAATCGCGAGCACATTCTCCAACTGCCGGTCGTAGGCTTCCGACCACAGATAATTGCCGGAATCGGTGTCGATCAACTGGGCGGTCACCCGCACCCGCGAGTGAGTCCTGCGAACACTTCCGCGCAGCACCGTAGCAACTTTTAGTTCTTGCCGGATGCCGGCCAAATCCTGCTCGCGCCCGCGCAATTGCGACATCGAACTCCATGCCACCACTCGCAGCCGTGGAATGCGCGTGAGCAGGTGGATCAGCTCTTCTGTAAGACCGTCGCTGAAATAATCGGTGCCGGATTCCGGAGTCAGGTTGGTGAACGGAAGCACGGCGATCGAGCGTTCCTCCGCCTCGGCGGGCTGCGGCCGGGCATGTTGCGCGACAGATTGGCTGGGGCTCCGCATCCGGAAGGCCGGCACATAAGCGCCCTTGGGCAATTCAATCAGCACACAATCCGGTCTGCCCGATGACGTGTAGTATTCTTTTAACTTCGATCGCAGCCGGCGAGCCTCAACACGCACGATGGGATCTGTTCGCGGATCGTAGTCGCCCTTGCGGTCGAACACCTCCAAGCCCACCAGTTGTTCCTTGAGTTGATCGCTCTTTTCCTCCAGCGTAAGCTCCACGCAGAAACGCAGGAATCGGCATAAGCGCTCCGAGCGCGCAAACACACGGCTGGCCAGCATTTTGTCCACTTGGGTCCGGACCTGCTCCGGACTGGGCTTTGCAGACACTTGCAGCTCAGATCCTGAATTCCGTTTGGTCACAATACTCCTCAATGGAGCCCCGCAGAAGGTCTCATTAGTTTAGCAAGCTTGTGAGTACGCTGGAGTTTGCTATTGACTACAGCCTAGCTGGTGAATTGCAACGTCTTTGGTGCTGGCGGCGAGATCCGCGCGCCCCGCTTGAGCATAGATCTGCTCGACGCCGAGCGACGCCTTGCAGAGTTGCCTGTGAACTATTTCACAGGACGGATTGAGTATCCATTGACCGTCTTTCTCGACGGTGGCGCATCCCTCCGAATCCAGGCCGCCTCGGTAAAGTTGCACCATGTGATCGGTGAGGCCGGAGTCATGAGTGACGATTTCGCCTTCCATCAGCGCGTCCGCGCTTTCTTCGACGCGGCCCGAATGCACCAGGACATCGGCCAATTGCAAATACATGGGCGCGGAAAACGGCGATAGATTCAAGGCGGAGTGAGCGTGGTCTAAAGCGTGGGTGGCGTCGCCTAAGCGCAATTCGGCTTCCGAGAGTAGTCGATACAAATCGGCGTAGCGAACGGGTTTGATTTCAAGGCCACCGCGAGCGCGGGCTTGCTCATTCTCGCGGGTGTTGTTGGCCTGCACGATTGCGTCGCCGCGCTTTAGAACTTCGAGCGCTCGTTCGTAGGCCTGCCGAGCCTGCAACGGGGTGACAATCCGTCCTTCGGCATCGTGGGTCAGTAAAGTGTCGCCTTTGGCTAGGTAGAACATCCCGGCCTGCTGGTAAGGTGGCGCATAATTCTGTAACGTCGACAAACTCTGAAGCGGCGCGAGTCCCTTTTCTGATTCGGCGATGACACTATCGATGTCGGCGTGTGAATCGTACAGCGCGGTGGCCAGCAGCGCATGTCCTTTGTAACTTTCGGGCGAAGCACTGGCGGTTGCGCGAGCCAAGGTCAAATCGTCCTGCCAATCCTGGTTGCGGACCCAAGTGCGAATTGCAAATAGCGCCGCGATCAGACACAGCGCCATGGGCGCGGCCTTCGGGTTGGGCCAAGGAATAGCATAGACTGCCTCCACCAGGCAGGCCGCGAACGCGATTGCGGGCAAATAGAGAAACCGCTCAGCCATGATGGTTCCGATAGGGAAAAGTAAGTTCGCCGTTGGCAGGAAAGCGAGCGCCGCAAATCCTGCAACGAACAAGATCACTCGGTTCCGGCGAAACACGATCACTGCCGCGATCACCGCAGTGACGACGATCCAGGCTATCCAGTCGGAGACGGAGCCGCGAGCNNGAGCCACTGGAATCTGGGCGTAGGAATAATCCGCTGAAAGCCTCACGGGCCAAATCAGCAGCCCCAGATATCGGGCCATCACTTTCAGGGCGGTGAGCCGCGCCGTCCAAAAATCGGCCCCCGCTAATGGATTGTCCACAAATGCCAATTGCGGGGAGCCCACGATTGCAAGCGATCGTGCGTACAACAGAGCCAGAATCGGTATTGCGGTTGCTGCACAGCCCAACAATAGGCCTCGTAGGTTCCTACGCTCGTTCCACCACACCAACTCGTACAGCACAATCACGCCAGGAATCACGACCGCGCTTTCCTTCGAGAAGACGCCTACAAATGTGACCGCCAGCAGTGCTGCAAGCCACAGCCAGCGACGCCTTCCCTGTACTTCCGTGCTCTTTAAGTAAAACAACAGTCCGCTCAACGTGGCCATGGCGGCCAGCAGATCGGCCCGCCCGATCATATTCGTCACCGATTCGGTCAATACCGGATGCACAGCCCATATCGCTGCGACAAATACCGGCGGCCAAAATTGTTTGATGAGCCGCCGTGCCAGCGCGTACACCAGCAGCACGTTGCCCAGATGCAAAAGCAAGTTAATCCAGTGATAACCCTCCGGTTCTTGGCCATTGCCGAGCACTGCGTAATTGAAAAGATAGGAAAGCGTCGCGACAGGCCGGTAAACGCTGCTCTCGCCGTACGGCCACCAGTAATTGTGTTGAAAGATCAGCCCGAGGTTCTCCGCGCTCGCCTCACGAATGCGCGGATCTTCGAGCAACAGGCCTCTGTTGTCGAACACAAATCCGGCGCCGAAGGAATTTGAATAGGCGGCCACTGTGAGTACGAACAGCGCTGCCGCGGCCAGGAAGCGCCGGCGGTCTGGGACGACTTTCTTAGTATCTGTCCTCATCCAGCCCGAGATGTTCCACCATGTACTCGAAGTAAGGACCATCCACCAGGAAGATCAGAAAGATTTCGTGGACGATATGAATAATTTTGCGCGTGGCGTAATCGAAATCGCCATCTTTTACGGTCACCGTTATCGAAACAGTTCCGCGCGTGTTGCTCGACGCCAGGCGAGCCTTCGCGGGATTCACGCGGCGATGCTCCAGCATTTTGTTCGATTGCCGCAGCTTCAAGAAGGCTTGCAGATCGCGATACATCGTGGAGCGCGCCAGGACGCCAGGCAGCACTACTGGAAAATGCAGAGTCTTTCGCCCCACGTCGAGCAGCATTTCGAACGGGCGGTCATGATGCCAGACCATGCGGTACACGGCTTTGCCCCGGGTTCCCGGATGCGCGCTAAATCCCCGGAAAACGGCCTTTTCCGCGTAGCCTTCTAGAATTCCAGTAACGACTGCGACCGATGCCGCTTGCGATTTCGCCGGAACTTTCTTCGCAGCTCGCTTGACGGTGCTCTTAGTGGGCAAGCGCTCCCACACTCGGCTCGGGATTGATGATGTTGCCGGGCGGGTAATCCTTACCCGAAGTAAATTCCTTCAGAGCTTGTACGTTGATCAAGGTGGAGACACGATCCTTGGCTGCAACTTCGTAGCTGGTCTTCAACGCCCGGCGAAATTCCTCTTGCGTCCGTACATATTCGCCGCGCGCGCCCAAGCCTTCGGCCATCTTGTCGTAGCGCAGATTCTCCTGGAACAGATACATGTGCATCGACCGCGGCGTGCCTACCGCGCTGGGCCACATGCCCCATGCATTGTTGTTGAACACCACGCAGACCACCGGGATTTTGTATTTAGCAGCGGTGTCCAGCTCGAACATGCTGTAAGTGATTCCCGCGTCGCTGGTAAGCACCAGCACCGGCGCACCTTTGTAGGGCGCCTGNNAACTGAACGGCAGCGCCCGCGCCGATCATCATCGCCAAGTCCGGGCCGACGGCCGAGTATTGGTAAGGACAGTTCACTTCCTGCCCTGGCCGATAGGCGCGCAGCCAACGCGCTCCGCAATTGCCGATGGTCCAGCCGCCCCAACCGGTGACGGTCTGTTTGGGATCGATACTGCCTTTGTATAGAAAATCGTGCACTTCCTTGCAGACCACAGCCTGATGTAGCGTGTTGGTGGACTGGCTGTGCTTCACGCCCTGCTCGTACTCATCGAGCAATCGCTTCTCATACTTTTGCCGCGCGGAAGCCAACTCGCCGACCCACGCGTCGCGCTTCTTCTGCGGCAGATCGCTCGCCAAGCCTTCCAGAAACGCCCCTTCGTCGGACACGATTCCCAAATCCAGCGGCCAATTGCGTCCGAGGTCCTCCGCGGTGGGATTCACGCGAATCGCCTTCGCTTCCGGATTGAAGCGCCACTCCTGCTTGGTCGGCATGCTGTACTGGCCGACGAAAACCACCAGGTCCGCGCTCATGAAAGCGTCGGGCGACAGGCTGGCGGACAATCGGTGCTCGTCGGGAAAATGCCCGCGCATGGGTCCGGACGTCACCACGGCGATGTCGTTCTTCTCGGCCGCCACCATCAACGGCTCCCAAGCTTTGCGGAAAAATACGCCATGCCCGGCCACGATCACCGGGCGCTCGGCACGATTGATCATGTCCACTGCCTGCGCTAAATCTTTAGGTGCGGGGTGCGGACGCGACTCCGTACGATATTTCTCTTTGCCGTAATATTCTTTCAATTGCGACGCCTCGGTGAAGCGCGCCCGATAAATCTCGCCGGGGAAATCCAGGTGCACCGGTCCCGGCACACCCGTCTTCAGGTTTCGAAATGCATACGCCGCATATTCATGCACGCGATCCGGCGCAATCAGCCGCTTTCCGTATTTCTTCAAGCCCTCTGTAGTGGGCTGCTGATAGCCAGTTTGAATAAAGTACTCGCGATCGTCGGTGGCGATGGTCACGTTGCTGGCCAGCACCAGCAGCGGCGTGCGCGCGCGATGCGCCACCGCGATGTTCATGATCATGTTCGTGAAGCCCGGGCCTTCGGTGCCCGAACAAGCCGTCACTTCGCCCGTGCAGCGCGAAAATCCGTCCGCCGCCGATGCCATGGAGCCTTCCGAGCGCCCGCCAAACGCAGGAATCCCAGCGGCCGAAATAGCGTTGATGATCTGGTAGTTGCCCGGACAGCAAAACAGGGCGGCTAGATCCTCATCCTTACAGGACTTGGCGAAAACCTCCGCGCCCGTGATCCCGCCCTTTTCGCTGAAGTCGCCCACGTGCGTGGCTTCGGCCAGCGTGTCGATGACCTCTTTGGGAATGCGAATTGAGGGAATAGGAGGAGTGGTGGCGGCAAAGATCTTGCCTGGATTCACAAGAGCGGCTGCCGCTGCGCCCGCGCCGATCGAAGCAAACAAGCCCCGGCGCGAGGGACGGGATTCGGCTTCGGGCGTTTCGGTTGGTTGCTTCTCGCTTTTCTGGACGTTCTCGCTCATGTTGATTCTCCTCTACTTAGAGTCGTCATTTCGCGTCTTCGGCCACAGCCGGCCGCTGGGCCTCGGGCCACAGGCTGCGGATAAAATTCACCAAATTCCAAATGTCGGTTTCGTTGTCGAGCTGCCCTTTGAATGCGGGCATCTGATCGCCTGCGCCGTCCCGGACGCTGTGAAAGATCTCGCCTTCGCTGGTACCACTTTTGTAAAGCTGCGGCGACGTAAGATCGGTGGCGTCGGCCACTAGCGACCCTTCGGCTTTGCCGTTTTCGCCATGGCAACTGGTGCAGTTCTGCATGAAAATCACGCGGCCGCGCGCAATCGACTTCTTTGTATTCGCCACCGGACTTTTGAGTTTCTGGGCGTCGTCGCGCGTAAGCTTGGTCGGCGCATCTCCGGAAAGCAGGAACACGCCCCCCAAAGCCAGAAGCGCCATCGCTCCCCACTTTCTTAAGTACAACAGCGGCATGCTCCTTTGCGCCCGGCGGGGCTTAGACGCGTTTATCGTCGCAAATGGCGGACTCCGGCGTCAACACCGCCGCTGGCTGTGGCGCGGCATCTTCGGTCACCCTTACCGTCACATCCATACCAAGGAACGAGGAGGCTTTCCCGATAAAGGTGCCCCACAGAGGCAAAACCTGGGTGTGATCCCACGCGACGGCCACTCGGATCAGATTCCGATTGCCAATAATGCTATTGGTTGGGTCGAAATCGATCCAGCCGGCTCCCGGCAGATAAACCTGAATCCAGGCGTGTGTAGCGCCGCCTCCCCGGGTCCCCATGCCATGCGGCTCTGGAACGAAGATATATCCGCTGACAAAGCGAGCGGCCAAACCGAGGGAGCGCGCTGCTTCCATCATGAGCACCGCATAATCCCGGCAACTTCCGCGGCGGCTTTTCAACGTTTCCGTCGGGTTCTGCACTCCCTTTTCACTGCGTCTCGTGTAGACAAAATCCTGCCTGATCGCTAGCGAGATGGAGCGAAGCAAGCTGATGGTGCCAGTGACGCCGGATGGATCCAGAAACTGCTTTACCCAGTGCTTCACGTCGTCGCCGGGATAATGCTGCGCCAATGCGTGGCTCAGATTCGGGAGCTCTTCGCGCGAGTAGCTGAAAGGATATCGCTCCGCATATTCTTCCAGCGGATAGTCGGGGGTCGTGGTCTCAAAATGCTCCAGCGTTACAACGCTTTCAAAGCGCAATTCGGCAGTGTGGCCATCGAAGGAAGCGATTCCAACAGAGTTATCGAAAACGTCGTGGAGAAAACGGAGATGCGCGGGCTGGGGCGTAATTTCAAGGCGCGCTCTGACAAGTCGCAGATCGTGGCTTTCCCTGGGGCGGAACATCATGCGGTGTGCGCCTAACATGATGGGCTCCGAGTAACGATAGACCGTGCTATGCCGGACTGTGAGTAGGCGCATTCTTAGGTTCCGTTTTGCGGACTAACGATAAGCGACCGCACCTTCCGCAATCTCGTCGGTGAAGACTTGAAAGCTTTCGAGAATGCATGGACCGAACGTCGTCGCGATGGCGACATCGGCCGCGTCGCGCCCTCGCGCGATGAGCGTTCGTCCAATCCTGGGGACATTGTTTCGCGGATCGAATGTATGCCAGCCGCCTTCCAGGTAGACTTCCATCCAGGCCGCGAAATCGCCAACGCCGTAAGGCGGCGGTTGTCCCATGTCGCCCAGATATCCGGTACAGTAGCGCGCGGGAATATTCATGGCGCGGCACAATGCGATGGCCAAGTGGGTAAAATCCCGGCAAACTCCGGTCTGCTCGTTGAAGGCTTGCCATGCTGTCCGCGTGGGGCGGGCGTTCTGATAGTTAAAGGTAATGTGGTTGTGAACGAAATCACAGATCGCCTGCACACGCGCCCCTCCAGGCAGGATCTGGCCAAATCGCGCCCACGCTAGATCCGACAGCAAATCCGTCTCGCAATAGCGGCTGCCCAGCAGAAAAACCAGAGTGTCCTCCGGTAAGTCCTGTAAAGCTACCTGCCGGGCTGCGGTGGCCAGGATCTCCGTTTGCCCCGAATCCCGGATTACCCCTTTAGCTGCCAGCCGAATCCTGCCGATGGGCGCTACCAGGCGGCTGCACCAATTCCCAAAACGATCGCGATAAGACGTTACTCGCGTTGAGGGACTGGTGGTCAGCAGATCGGTGCTAACAATATCAGAGGCGCGCGAATAATGGATGTTCACCATTAGAATCATCGGCGTCTGCTGAACGCAGGTATAGACCAATTCGTATCCGGCCTGGATGAGCATGCAGGTTCCTTTCGTGAGAGGAGCAGGGTTTCAAATGGCACGCCGATCAGGACAGAGATCGCAGCGGTAGTATCCAATACTGTAACGCGGGAACGCTAACTGCAGCCGCCCAGCAAGTCGTCCACGGAGATTATCGAACCTGCCTTTATCGAGCGCGCTCGGTCAGGATACGCGACCGCACTTGTATAGCCGGGCTCTGGATCGAAGCTTTCGAGCGTCCAGGCTCGCGCTGCCTCCTCGCTTCCTCCTAGCGAAACAAATCGCGCCGGGACGGACGGCCGAAGCGTGACTCGAAAGCTGTCCAAGGGAATCGAAAGGCCGCCGCCCATCGCCTTGATATACGCCTCCTTACGGCTCCAGCAATGAAAGAAGGCAGAGGTTTTTTCGGCGGCGGGAAGCTCCAGCAACTCAGTCGCCTCTTCGGGCGCGAAGAACCGGTGAGCGATGTTTTCCAAATCGGGCAATTCGCGATGCCGCTCAATATCCACGCCAATCTGACAGCCGATGGTGAACGCGTAGGCGGCGAGGTCGCCGGAATTGGCCGCGTTGAACCCTAGCGGGCACGCTTGATTCTCGAGCCCGGGAGCGAGCGCGGGTTTGCCTTGCGGCCCGTAAACGAATTGGATTTCCGTGGCCCCTATCCCCAGGTAGCCGCCCAGCAGCGCCCGTAATGCAGCCCGTCCCAGAACAAAAGCGCGGCGATGCTGGGGGAAGTGAAACCGTTCGGCGCGCGCCGTTTCGTCCGGCGACAACCACGAAAGACACCGCTCGAAATTGTCTGGTGAGGCGTCTAAACGAACTGTCCAGAGGCAAACCTCGCGGCTATCCAAGTGGAAGCGGCCCGGGTGTCGTATCACATCCAGATGTCGCGTCACATCCAAAGGTACAACACGGTTTGCGGACACAGCGCCGCACAGTTTACCGGTCCGAGGACCGGCCCTTCGGAGGCGGACCCACTACCCGGATGGATTCGCTGGCCATGGCCCCATCGTCCCGTGCCACCTCGAGCCGGATGCCCAGGTCGGGGTTACGGGGACCGTAATAGAGGTGCCCGCTCCGAATTTCGCCGGAATCGAGATGTACTTCCTTGAGGAGGTTGCCATCGCGAATGGTCAGAAAACCGCCGCTGGAAGTCATCGCCGCGACAGAAATAGGATCCCAGGCGATTTCCAGCAATCCTCCGGCGCTGTCCACTTGCAGGCCGATCGGGTTGGCGACCACCACCGGGCGTATTTCGGTCACCTCGGGCCGCCGTTGACTGAATGGGCCCCGTCCGCTGATGACCCACATTGTTACGCCGACAGCAACCGTCCAGGTGGCGGCCACTGCAAGCCACGAATGCCTGCGGGAAGGCGGCGGAGGATTGTCCGCGAACGCTGCCGCCTGCAATGGTTGCTCTTCGATGGATTCGCCTTCAAATTGGCGGTCACCATGTTCTGCGGGCGACTCGGCGGGTGTGGGATGCTCCGTGGTGGGCCGGAACAACCTCGCCCACACGCTTGGCTTACTTGGCTCAGCCTCGACGTCCGACTCAAACTCTTCCGGATACTCGGCCGAAACTTCCGATTGCATGGCTTCGGTGGGTTCGGTCCACGGAGTGTGCCATTCGTCATTTGAGGTAACAGCCTCGACCGAGGGAACGGCTTCCAGATGTGGCGTTTCGTCCGTCGCGCGGCGGAAAAGCTTCGCCCATATGCTGCGCTTCGAAGGTTCGGGCTCTTCCCAAGCTTCCTCGGTGGCCATGACCTCGTCCGCGTCCGCCCAAGGGGTATCCAACGGCTGGCTCTCGGACACGGGTTCGACGCGTACTTCGTCCTCAGCAGGCCGGAACAACTTCGACCACAGACTGAGCTGCGCAGGGTCTGGCGAACTGCTGGGAGCCTCCACCGCGCTTGCTGGGGCAACTGGCTCGATGCTCGGCGCTTCCTGCATGTACCAGGCACTATTGATCGCAATTGGCTCGACACGCGCCGCTTCTTCGCGTGTGCGGTGGAACAGCTTCGCCCAAAGACTTTGTTTTGCTGGACGAGCATCCAGTTCGCCTGCGGGAGCAACCATCTCCGATTGCATGGCTTCGGCCGGCTGCGTCCAGGGAGTGTCCCAAGCGTTGTTGACAGGAATGGGCTCGGCGGCAACTGGCTCGATGCTCGGCGTTGTTTCCTGCATCGCAGGAAGTTCCGCAGCGATCTCCGAGTGCATGGCTTCGGCCGGCTGCGCTACTACAGACACCGCTTTTTCGGGTGTGCGGTGGAACAGCTTCGCCCAAAGACTTTGCCTCACTGGACGAGCGTCCAGTTCGCCTGCGGGAGCAATCATTTCCGATTGCAAGGCTTCGGTGGGCACCGCCACGAGAGGCGCCGCGTCCTCGGTGGCGCTGTGGAATAGCTCGGCCCAAAGACTTTGTTTCGCCGGACGAGTATCCTGTTCGCTTGCGGGAGCAACCATCTCCGATTGCATGGCTTCGGCCGGCTCCACTACAGGTGCCGCGTCCTCGGTGGCGCTGTGGAATAGCTCGGCCCAAAGACTTTGTTTCGCTGGACGAGCGTCCAGTTCGCTTGCGGGAGCAACCATCTCCGATTGCATGGCTTCGGCCGGCTGCGTCCAGGAAGTGTCCCAAGCGTTGTTGACAGGAATGGGCTCGGCGGCAACCGGCTCAAAGATCGGCGCTTCCTGTATCGCGGGAAGTTCCGCCGGCATCTCCGAGTGCATGGCTTCGGCCGGCTCCACTACAGGTGCCACGCCTTCGGTGGTGCGGTGGAACAGCTTCGCCCAAAGACTTTGTTTCACTGGACGAGCATCCAGTTCGCTTGCGGGAGCAACCATCTCCGATTGCACGGCTTCAGCCGGCTGCGTCCAGGAAGTCTCCCAAGCGTTGTTGACAGGAATGGGCTCGGCGGCAACTGGCTCGATGCTCGGTGCCTCCTGTATCACGGGAAGTTCCGCGGCGATCTCCGAGTGCATGGCTTCGGTCGGCTCTGCGCAAACTTCCTCCGTTGCCGGAACCTCCGCCACAAAGTCCGAGTGCATTTCTAGTGAGGACTGCAGCGAGGCAGTTTCCGAAGCGTTATCGATAGCAATTGGTTCAACGCCCAGCGTTTCGACTGTTGGGCGGCGGAACAGCTTGGCCCACAGACTTCGCTTCGCCGGCTCCATCGACGGATCGGAAATCTCTACGACGCTTGCCGCAGCAACCGGCTGGACATCTGGCGTTTCCGATTGCATGGCTGCGGCCACAGTATCGAAAGCAGGTGCATTATGTTCCGCGCGCCGGAACAGCTTCGCCCATAAACTGTGTTTCGCGACCTCTGGCTCCTCGAGGCTTTCGAGCAGCTGCATTTCCACCAGTGGGACTGCCACTGACTGCATGGACGCCTCGGCGAGAACCTCTTCGTTCGATGGCAGCACGGGCTCGAAGACCGCTTCCACCGCATCCTGGATGTATCGCGGCGGCTCTGGGCGCTGCTGTCCTTGTAGCGGATTTCCCGGCACAAAATGCAGGGAGGGACCCTCGCGCTTGGGTGCGGTGGCGTCCCATTGGGAGCGAAGAATGTCGGCGTTCAGGGGAAACTCGCCATACTCTTCGTCCAATTTCCCGCGCCAGGATGGACGCAGGAAGAGTCTTCCCGCGTAGCTGCGGCTGTGGCCCGATCGGATTAATAAGAAGACATTCGGAGTACGCCGTAGCAGCTTTTTGGCGCCTTTCAAATCCTCCTTTGCAATCTCCGGCCACTCCTCACTCTGGGACCGGAAGAAACCCACGACGTAGGTGGACGAGTTCGATTTGCTCCAGGGCTTGATCATGTCGGCGAGACGCTCATCGCTCCATAACCTGGAACCGACGCTCTCGCTGGTGTATCCCGCCAACACATAGTCTTGGATTGTGATTGTGGAGCTGTATTCCTTTACAACGCGCCCGATGAGGAGACCCATGACATCGCACGGGGTCCGCATGCCAAGCCCGTATTGAATATCGTCTTGCAGACGCTCGACGATATCAATGGGAATCTTGATGGAAAGAGGTTTTTCGCGAACTTGCCAGCCGTAAATTTCGACGGCGGGTCGCGATCCGGAAATGTCCCTGCCACTGCGCAGGCCCTCGGGCACAGGCCTTGGGCCGAGCCAACCACCGGCGGGACGTTTTCCAGCAGGCTCGTTCTTCATTAGCGTAGTATACGGCCGAGCCAGCAACTATCAATTGCGGGTTTGTACTACGTGTACTAACCGACGCGCGGTCCAGTTGCCGCCAGCCGTCCGGCTTCGAGACCAGCTGTCATCGAATCCCCCCGGTTTTCTTATTTGTTGCGCGCGGAGCGCTCAAAAGAGGGTTCTCCAAGTACCAAAGGTGGAAGCCAGTACTGCCGAAACTAATTGTATTTGCTGGGCGAAACAGAGCGGCCCGGGCTGCGCATCCATCTAGGTACAATCATCCATCCAAAGGTACAATACGGTTGTGGCCACGCTCACCTTCGAACAGGCCCGCCAGTGTGTCCTCCGCCAGTTGAGCGAAGAGAGGCTGCGCGCGCCTCGGCCCGGCTCTGAAATCGAACAAGTCAGTCTGTCCGAAGCGGCTGGCCGGGTGCTCGCCGAACCGATCCTTTCGGACCGCGATTACCCTATGCTCGCCCGTTCGGTACGCGATGGATTTGCCGTCCGAGCCGCGGATCTACCCGGCGAATTGTTCGTCATCGGCGAAGTTCGCGCCGGTGAATCGTTCGCGGGTGAAGTTCAAGGCGGTGAAGCGCTGGAAATCATGACGGGAGCTCCGCTGCCACAAGGCGCCGATTCAGTAGTGATGGTGGAGCATTGCACTCTGGACGGCGATCGTCTCACCGTGCCACGAACTTTGGATCTCGGCGAGAATGTGAGCCCCAAGGCTTCGCAGGCGCGCGAAAACGAAGTGCTGCTCGAAGTTGGCCAGCGCTTAGGTTTCGCCGAAATTGCACTCCTCGCAATGGTGGGCGCTACAACGGTTCCGGTGTACCCGCGTCCGGGGGTTGCGATTCTAGCCACAGGCGACGAGATCGTTGAAGTGAACCAAACGCCGCTCGATTACCAGATTCGCAACTCAAATGTGGAATCGCTGGCGGTTCAAGTGAAGCGCGCCGGCGGATGCCCCACCATTCTGCCCATTGCGCGCGACCTCTACCAGGCCACTCGCGAGCTGACCGAACATGGGCTTCGTTTCGACATGCTCTTGCTTTCTGGCGGCGTCTCAGCCGGCAAGTACGACATTGTAGAACGCGTGCTGGCGGATTTGGGCGCCGAGTTTTATTTCGACCGTGTCCTCATTATGCCGGGCCAGCCGCTAGTTTTTGGCAAGGCGCGCGGCAAGTTTTTCTTCGGCCTTCCTGGTAACCCCGCATCCACCATGGTGACGTTCGAAGTTTTTGCCCGATCCGCCGTGGAGCTTTTAGGAGGCCAAAAGGAAGCGAACCTTCCGTTGGTTTGGAGCAAGCTGTCACAGGATTTTCGGCAGAAAACCGGACTGACGCGGTTCCTTCCCGCCTTCTTGAGCGCGGACGGTTCCCAAATTACTCCCATGGCATGGCAGGGTTCTGGCGACGTGCCATCGCTCGCGCGCGCCAACGCATTTTTAGTCACCGAACCCGACCGCGAGAAGTGGACAGCGGGTGATTGGATCCAGGTTCTGCTGAAGTAGCTGCTCCTATATCTCTTATGACCGCCAAAAGGAAGCTCAGCCACTACGACGACGCGGGCGTGGCGCGCATGGTGGATGTTTCCGCCAAATCGCCCACCAAGCGTACGGCGCGTGCACATGCCTTCGTCAAGATGCAGCCGTCGGTGATCGCTCAACTGCCCAGCAATCCCAAAGGCAACCCGCTCGAAATCGCGCGCGTGGCGGGCATCTCGGCCGCCAAGAAGACTTCCGACTTGATCCCGCTGTGCCATCCGCTCATGCTCTCGCACGTGGACGTCGAAGTAACGCTCGAGAGCGACGGAGTGCGGATTGTATCGAGCGTCGCCACCATGGCTGCCACGGGCGTGGAGATGGAGGCGCTGACAGCGGCGTCTGTCGCGGCCCTGACAGTGTACGACATGACGAAGGCATTGGACAAAGGGATCGAGATCCAGGACCTCTACTTGCTGGAAAAGACCGGCGGCAAGAGTGGGGATTTCCGGCGTCTCGCAGCGCCCCAGGAATGATTCGAGTGGCGGTAATTACTGTGAGCGATTCGGCCATCGCCGGAACGCGTGAGGATCGTTCTGGTCCGGCCGTACGCGAGCGGGTGGAATCCCTTGGATGGACGGTCAGCGCGCACGAATTGCTCCCCGATGAATCGAATCAGATCGCGGATGCTCTGCGCCGCCTGGCTGATTCGGGCGAGGTGTCCGTGATCCTGACCACCGGCGGAACGGGCGTAGCGCTGCGCGATGTCACACCGGAGGCGACGCGGGGCGTCATCGAGCGGGAAATTCCCGGGCTGGGCGAGCTGATGCGTTCTGAAGGGCTGAAATTTACACCCACGGCCGTATTGTCGCGAGGGCTGGCCGGACTGCGGAGGCGAACGCTCATCGTGAATCTGCCCGGTTCGCCCAAGGGTGCGGTGCAATCTTTGGATGCCATTGCGAAACTGGTCCCTCACGTGCTGGATCTTTTAGAAGGAAGGACGGCTCATGATAGCGATGTGCCACACTAGAGTAATGCGCCACCCGTTGATTTTCCTGGTATGCGCCGCCGTACTGATCCCCGGCGGATTTGCACAGGCCCCCGGGACGCTGGACCCGGCCAAAGCGCCTGGGGCTTCTCAATCAGGAGCAACCGCGCCGCTGTTGCCTGCGCCCCTCTCGACCGGCTCCGCTCGCGATGAGAACACGATCGTGGTGAACACCAACGTCGTGATTGCGCCCACCACGGTTCGCGACCGCAATGGCGATTTTGTCAATGGACTCCAACTTCAGGATTTCGAGCTCTACGATAACGGGAAAATTCAGAAGGTGAACGCCGACGTGCGCGAGGAGCCGCTTTCGCTGGTGGTGGCGGTGCAGCGCAGTTCCAACCTCACCGACTTCCTGCCGAAAATTCAGAACATCGGAACCATGTTGAACCAACTGGTCGCCGGCCAGGATGGAGAGATTGCCGTGGTGGGGTTCGATCATCGCATCGAGGTGATGCAGGATTTCACCAACGAGGGCGCCAAGGTCTCGGAAGCGATGAAGAAAATGACCCCCGGCAGTTCGAGTCACGCCGTGATTGATGCTGTGAATCAGAGCGTGCGCATGTTGAAAAATCGTCCTCGAGACCGGCGGCGCGTGTTGCTGCTGATCTCAGAAAAACGCGACCGGGGCAGCGAACTGCACGCGCGCGAAGCCCTGACTGAGACTCAGTTTGCCAATGTTTCGATTTATTCCGTAGACATTTCTACCGTCATAGCGGCGCTTACCGACAAGGGCATGCCGCCGCGTCCGCCGTCGATTCCTCCCGAGGCGCAGCACCTGCCGGGCGGTTACTCCGCCACTCCCACCACGGTTGATCAGAACTACTACATGGGCAACTATGTCCCGATCTTCGTCGATATTTTCAAAGCGACGAAGAGTGTTTTTGTGGACGACACACTGGATGTTTTCACGCGTTTCACGGGTGGCCGGGAGTATTCCTTCATCGGCGAGAAGAGTCTGGAGAAGGCGATCTCTGGCATCAGTGACGAATTGCACAGCCAATATCTGTTGAGCTATTCGCCTAACAATCAGACGGAGGGTGGATTCCACGAGATCAAAGTGGTGGTAAACCGTCCCAAACTGGAAGTTCGCACGCGTCCTGGCTATTGGGTAGCCGGACGGCCAGAGTAAGCCGGGTGGCTACCGGCCCCACGTCATCGCGTAAACTTCTCTTGCCATGAATCCAGCGTAAGGGCGGAAGATATTCAGTGCTATGGAAATACGGTACGGGCTAGGTTTAGTACTAACTATCCCCGAAAGCCAATGGCAGCGAAGCTAACCACGCTCTGTTCGTCGATGTTCCACTGCTGGTAGCGCCGCAAAGTTCCGCGAGCTTGGGGAACGGCCTTGAGGAACGTATACATGGGCGCCGATCCGCACCATTTCAGATCGTCCTGATTCTCCTGAATGAGATTCCAGAAGCCGGGAGCGTCGGATTGGGTGAGCCGCTCGATGCGCAGCTTATCGCGCTCGGCGACGGCAGCCATTTCACCTTCCTCGGCGCGCGCGATCATTTGATCCCCATAGCGGCGGCCCATGTGCGCCATATCCACACCCAGAACCCAGAACAGCTTGTTTCCTTCGCGGGCCGATATATTGCCCAGGCTATCGAAGAAGCGCTGCACCTGCTCGTTCCCCTCCGGTTTGCCGCCTTGATAAATGCTGCGCAGGAACGATCCGCACAAAATCGGAAGAATGCGAATATTGGGGCCGTAGAGATATTGCAGGAACAGCACCTGAAATTCAATGGAGTGCTCGATGGCATGGCAGTAATCCTCCATGCGAATCGATTCCGGCGCGGCTTGTGCGAGTTCGTCCACTAAGCGGCCGTCGGTAATGGTTTCACCGAACGGGGTGGCGAAAGGTTTGCGCGTCAGGCCGAAACGATCCGGCTCGCCGTAGTGCGATGTGCCGAGCACGACGAATGTCCGGTCCCGGTAGGAATCGGGCAGCTCCGAATAAGCGTCGCGGTAAGATTCCCAGCCCCCAAACGGGCTGACATGGGGCGCCGCGATTCCAATCAGCGAGTCTTCCGAACCCCGCGGAGGAGCGCCTTGCATGAATTCAGAAACGGTCTTGCGCGCTTCGTCGGCGTTATCCGGATAGGCCGAACCGGAGTGAGCGGCCTCACGCGTGGGTGCAGCAATGAATTCGTTGACGCGCGCCAGACGCTGCACTTCGAAGGCGTCGTCTTCCAGGAATCCGGCTTGGCTGAGTGTATCCACCAGATGCTTTTCAAGTTCGCCGATCTGGATCTCGCCGGTGATTCGAACCAGGTTCGACCGCAGATCCAGGCTGGTCTGTTCGCCGTCGAAGCATGCCAGACATTCCACCAATTGAGGAGGAATCAGCAGCATGGCATCGGAGAATTTGAGCGGATCGCGAATGAGCAGGCCGGGATGCTCAGGATCGGACGATGGAACGAAATCGAGTCCCAAACGGAGACGCGGGAGTGGACCTGGCACCTCACTACTATCGCATGAGGACCACAACAGGCAGCCAGATCGCGCTGGCGTGATCGCCGGAGCGAAACACGCTCTCGGTGGCTTTCACATAGTCCGATGGCTTGCTGTAGAAAATGTTCGGCACAAACGTTTGCGGATTCCGATCGTACAGCGGAAACCAGCTCGATTCAATCTGCACCATGATGCGATGCCCCAGTAGAAAAACGTGATTGGCGGTCGGGAGCGCAAAGCGGTATTCCTCGGTCTTGCCCGCCGGAATCGCGGACGGGTGCTCGAAGCTCTCGCGATAGCGGCCGCGGAAAATATCCATCGAAACGGCGAGCTGGTATCCTCCCAGCTCTGGCTGGCTGGGAACTTCGTCCGGATAGACGTCGATCAGCTTCACCACCCAATCCGCATCTGTACCGGTGGTGGCGGCAAACAGATGGGCCACGGGCGACCCACTCACTCGCAGCGGCGCGGTGAGCACCGGCCCTTCATACGTCAAGACATCGGTCCGATCGGCTGCAGCGCGCTGATCGCTGACCAGCCACTGCTTCCAACGATCCGAATCGGCGAAGCGAACGGGGCGGGGAAGATACGGAACGGGCTTCGCAGGATCGGAAACGTAGGAATCGGACGCGTCCGCGCCGCCCGCGGGCTTCTGGAATCCCAGGGTGAAGTTCGGCTGCAGATACAGCGGCTGCATCGGCGAGGCGCAGCCGTGTTCGCAAGCCAGCGGCCAGTTCTTCAAGCGATCCCAATGATTCTCGCCCGTGTTGTAAATGAATACCGGTGGTGTCTCGGCCTTCGGGGCATCCGTCTTCAGGTACTGATCGAAGAAAGGCCTGAGCACGTCGCGCCGGAATTGAATTGCCGTGTCGCCGTCCCACTTCAATGGCCCAAGATTGTAGGCATCGTAATTTACCTGGCTGTGCCGCCACGGACCCATAACCAGGTAGTTGTGATCGGCCTGCCCGCGCGCTTTCAAAGCCATGTAGCAATGAATCGCGCCCCACATGTCCTCCTGGTCCCACAGCCCCTGAATCCACATGGCAGGTACTTGCGAAGGATGCTCGGCCACCAGTTTGTCGAGCGCTTGCCCCTGCCAGAAGCCGTCGTAGGCAGGATGCTCGATCAACTTTTCGTCCCAAGGCAATTGATCCAGGCCATGCTCGCGGGCGTAATTGCCAGCCGAACCGGCGCGCAGGAAGTTTTCATAGTCGTCGTAAGCGCCACGAGGAACAGACTTACCTTCGCCCTTCTCCGTAGTCTGATCGGAGACATAATCGAAGTTGGTCTGACGGAACGCCCCGTAGTGAAACCAATCGTCCCCCATCCAGCCATCGACCATGGGACTTTCGGGCGCGGCCACTTTCAACGCCGGATGCGGGTTGAGAAGCGCCATCACCACGGTGAATCCCTCGTAGGAGGAGCCGATCATGCCGACGCGTCCGTTCGATTCGGGCGTGTTCTTCACCAGCCAATCGATCGTGTCGTAGGCATCGGTCGTGTGGTCCGTCGCAGTGGAATTCAACGGGCCGCGGACAGGCCGCGTCATGACGTAATCGCCTTCGGACTTGTATTTGCCGCGCACGTCCTGGAAGGCGCGGATATAGCCGGCTTGGACGAATACCTCGTCTGCTTGCGGAAGAATCGCCAGCATGTGCTCGCTATTGCTTCGGGCGGCCCGCGCAGTGGCGTTGTAGGGCGTGCGGGTCAGCAGAATGGGAGCGTTTGTTGCTCCCTTGGGTAGCACGATGACGGTGTATAACTTCACGCCGTCGCGCATGGGGATCATTACGTCGCGCTTGATGTAATCCTGGTTGTTGGTTGGCGGGTGGAAGACCTTGGGAATGTCGCTGTCGGCGGCCGTCGCAGACGGTATCGGAATGGCGCAAAGCGCCGCGAGCAGACTCATTCCCAGCAGGCCCGATATGTTTGGGCGCGGTCCCTGCTTCATTCAAGTATTTTAACGTGACGCACTGCTCAGCCGTGTGGACTTTGCCGGCTTGTGTGTAACCACAAAAGTAGCTACATCATAGGGTGATGGGAAGGGCTAATCACTTTGGGCCTGCTCGCCGGTCGAGTAGTTGTTATTGCCCACGCGCCACGCGGCGACGACATCACACGGATTATCTCCATGAGAAAGGCAAATCGACGTGAGCAAAAAATCTATCAAGAGCGACTTAGCGAGGGTTGACCGCATGAAGGATGCCGATATCGACTACTCAGACATTCCGGCGCTCGACAAATCTTTCTTTACGAAGGCAATGGAAGCATGGCCCCCGGCAAAACAGCAACTCACCATTCGTCTTGACGCAGACGTGCTGAATTGGCTCAAGGCCAACGGCAGAGGTTATCAGACCCGCATCAATCGCATTCTGCGGGCCGCGATGGAGAATCAACCGAGCCATTCGCGTTCCTTGGCAGCGTCGAAGAAAAGTGCCCGGCCACGCAGCCATTTAAAGCCGGCGTAAACCGCCGCCCATGACGGCCACAGCAGCACTCGAGAACATAACGCAAAAACGCCGCAGCCGCAGCCGTCGCAAACGGCATCGGAATGGCGCAGAGCGTTGCGAGCAGATTCATTCCCAGCAGGCCCGAAATGTTTGGGCGCGGTCCCTGCTTCATTCGATTATTTTAGCGTGACGGCCGAGCCCGTCTGCTTGCAAACGGTGACAGGTGGGTGCAGATCCGATACCCTGAAGAAGAGACAGGAGCGGCCCATGCACATAGAAATCCACGATACGGCCTTGGAGGCTCGGATCCAAAAACAGATTCAAGCGACCGGTGCCGCTAGCGCGGAGGAAGCTCTGCTTCGCCTTCTCGAAACGCAGGAAGAGCAGGATCGCTGGCTGTTGGAAAACAAAGCCACCTTCACCGCCAAGATCAATCGTGGCATCGATCAGCTTGACCGAGGCGAAGGCATTCCTGAGGACCAACTGGACGCCTACCTTGCCAAGTTAAAAGCCCGCTCTGAATGAAGGCTCGCTACGTTCTTGCGCCGGAAGCGGCTCTGGATCTAGTTCAGATCTGGCTCTATATCAAGAACAATGCCAGCCTTGAAACGGCTAATAGGGTTGAATCCGTCATCCGCGAGAAGATTGCTTATTTAGCGCGAAGACCGGGTGCCGGCCACTGGCGCAAGGACTTGACAGATGAGTCAGTGAAGTTCTTCCCGATCTACTCCTACCTGATCGTTTACAGGCCGGAGACGAAGCCCTTGCAGGTTGTCGCCTTCCTTCATGGCAGCCGCGATGTGGAGCAACTTCTCCAGCGTCGCATTTAGAACGGCAACTCAACTATCTGGCGATGTGAATCGCTCAAGTACAGCGCGATAATAAAAGCATGCGAAGATTCTCCGGGCCGGAGCTCAAAGACGCCCTTTCCACCCTCACCGGTTGGGACGTCGTCGACGGAAAGCTACACAAGGAATACAAATTCGCCGATTTCATTCACGCCTTCGGATTCATGGCGACCGCGGCGCTCTCGATCGAGAAGATGAACCATCATCCGGAGTGGTTCAACGTCTACAATCGCGTGACTGTCGATCTGACCACGCACGACGCTGGCGGCATTACCTCAAAGGACGCGGAACTCGCGAAGGTTCTCGACGAAGTTGCCAAAAAGCTGCAATGAAGATTCTGCTCGTGCTGTTATCCGCCGCCGGTTTATACGCACAGGAACCCTTCCCGGGTGCAGCCGCGGTGGATCAACAGATGGAGCATGCCGTCCAGGACGGCCTGATCCCGGGCGGGGTAGTGTTAATCGGTCACGACGGGCGTGTGGTCTATCAGAAAGCCTACGGCAGCCGAGCGCTGATTCCGCATCGCGAGCCGATGACGCTGGATACTATTTTCGACGCTGCATCGCTCACGAAAGTAATCGCCACCACGCCCGCCATCATGCGGATCTTCGAGCAAGGCCAGATCCGGTTGAATGATCCTGTAACGAAATACTTGCCGGAATTTCAGGGCGGCCACAGCGACATCACGATCCGCAATCTCATGACGCATTTCTCGGGACTTCGGCCGGACCTGGATCTGAAGCCGGCCTGGAGCGGTTACGACACCGGCGTCCAACGCGCCCTGATCGACAAGCCCGCCGGCCCTCCCGGCGTCCGCTTCGTTTACAGCGACATCAATTTCATCCTGCTGGCCGAAATCGTCCACCGGCTTAGCGGAAAGATGTTGAACGAATACGCGCGCGAGAATCTTTATGAACCACTGGGCATGCACGAAACCACTTTTCTGCCGCCCGCATCGCTCCGTCCGCGCATTGCTCCTACGGAGATCAATCCGGTCACGGGCCAGCCGTTGCGCGGTGAGGTCCACGACGACACAGCACGCTACATGGGGGGCGTTACCGGCAACGCGGGCGTATTCACAACGGCAGGCGATCTCGCCAAATTCGCGCAAATGATGCTGGACGCAGGCCAGGTCAACAGTGACGGAGGGCAGGGCAATGGCGTCCGCCTCTTTAGCGCCGCGACGGTTCAGAAGTTCACTTCGCCGCAGTCTCCCGCAGACCAGCCGATTTTGCGCGGCCTCGGATGGGACATCGATTCCCCTTATTCAAGCAATCGCGGCGAATTGTTCCCCATTGGTTCGTACGGCCATACCGGATATACGGGTACCTCCCTGTGGATCGATCCCTTCAGCCATTCATACGTCATCATTTTGACCAACGCCGTGCATCCGCATCGCGGACATTCAGTTGTTTCGCTACGCAGCCGGGTGGCTACAATCGCGGCGTCGGCTTTCGGCATTACAGCTCCCAGCGTGAACCTCACCGGCTACAACGAAACGATTGTCGGTCCGGGCCTGCATCGCGAAGTGGATCCGAAGGCCGAGGTACTCACCGGCCTGGACGTCCTGGTAGAAGATAAATTCGCGGCATTGCGCGGCAAACGCATCGGTCTCATCACCAACCAGACCGGCGTCAGCCGGGACGGACGGCGAAACGTCGATTTAATGTTGGCTGCGGGCGTCAACGTTACGGCTCTTTTCTCTCCCGAACATGGCTTGGCGGGCGTCGAGGATCGCGCTAATATCTTCGACACGAAAGATCCTGCTTCGGGGCTGCCTGTGTTCAGCCTCTACCAAGCTTCGTCACGCCGGATTCAACCCCAGATGCTGGAGAACGTCGACGCCCTGGTCTTCGATATTCAGGACGTCGGAGCGCGCTTTTACACCTACTCTTGCACCATGCTCTACAGCATGGAAGCGGCAGCCGAAAAGCACTTGCCGTTCTTCGTGCTGGATCGGCCGAATCCGATTACCGGGGTTCATGCCGAGGGCCCGCTGCTCGACCCGGATCTCCAATCGTTCACCGGATGCTTTGAAATTCCAGTGCGGCACGGCATGACCTTGGGCGAATTGGCGACCATGGCGAATGCCGAAAGGAAACTTGGGCTGGATCTGCACGTGATTCCGATGCGCGGTTGGGATCGCGGCGATTGGTTCGACGCCACCGGACTGCCCTGGGTGGACCCGTCCCCCAACATGCGAAGTCTGAACCAAGCGCTTTTATACCCCGGCATCGCGCTGCTCGAAGCGTCTCCGAATTATTCAGTCGGGCGCGGAACCGATAGCCCTTTTGAGCTAATCGGCGCCGATTGGATCCACGGGCGCGAATTGGCCAGCTTCTTAAACGGCCGCTATATCCCCGGAGTTCGAGTATATACGGAACGCTTTCGGCCCACATCGGGCAATTTCTCCGGCAAGATCATTGACGGCGTGCGGTTCGTCATCACCAACCGGGACACCTTCGACAGCACCAGACTCGGTTTGGAATTGGCTTACGCCTTGAACAAGCTCTATCCGGGGAAAATCGCGTGGCAGGAAAACCGCTTCTTGATCGGCAGTCATGCGGTACTCGGGGAGTTGAAGGATGGCACGGATCCCGGAACCATCCTCCAGGAAATGGAGAGCTCCTTGGCCGGTTTCATCCAGCAAAGAGAGCGTTATCTACTTTATCGCTAAGCTAGAACAGCCGATCCGGTTTTGGACTAGGCTGCGGCGACTTTGGTGGAACTCTTGGGTTCGTTTTTCGGCCGATTCTTGCTCCCAGGCGGGCGGCCGCGACGCTTGATTTGCGACATCCAGGAAGGTGGGCGGCCGCGACGTCTCCCACGTCCACGGGCCAACCGCTCCATTGTCATGATCGCTTCTTCGATCTGTTCCCGCTCGAGCCTTAACTCGGCCAACATCTTGTTAATATCCATTCATCCCTCTCCCCGGAAAATTAAGCTCCAAAAGCCACTCTCGTTCGGAAAAGCGAACAAGAGCATCTCATCTCATTGATCTGCAATAAACTTTGTACCGCATTCTGATGCATTTTTCAAGCTTCTTGTTCGGGAAACCGAACAATGTGGCTCTTTCGAGCAAGCTTCTCGTACTATCCAGCCGGGTCTGATATGTCTCGAAACCAGCCATCCTAGACCGAAGGATGCTTTCTCCAGTAGAAATAGAACGGCAGACCCAGGGAAATCAGGAGCAGCCCCAGAATGGATTCACGGGGAGAACTGCGCAGCGTTGATGCGATTAAACATGCGATCCCAAGGACAAAGGCAATTGGGACAACCGGATAACCGATAGTGCGGTAAGGACGTGGCATATCAGGACGTCGAAAACGAAGCACGATTACCGACGCCGTCGCCATTCCATAAAGGATGGCGCTGGCGAAAATCACGTAAGTATAAAGCTGGTCGTATCGGCCGCTCAGAACCAGCAGGCAGGCCCATGCGCTCAAAACCAGAATGGAAATGCTGGGCGTTCGATGAACGGGATGAATGCGCTCCACGCCGCGAAAGAACAGCCCATCGCGCGCCATCGCAAAAGGCACTCGCGAGCCGGAGAGAATAGAGCCATTGAGGGCCGCGAAGATCGAGATCATGGCTGCCAGACTCACCGCGGCCGCGCCAGGTGCGCCCAAAATCCTGCGCATCATCTCAGCGGCTACCCGATCTGTGGACGCCACGGCGCCGGCTGGAAGAACGTAGAAATAAGCGAGATTGGTAAGCAGATAAATCCCGATCACGGCCAGGGTTCCGACGATCAGCGCGAGAGGCAGATTCCGTTGCGGTTTGCGCACCTCAGACGCCACCATCGTGACGTTATTCCAGCCATCGTAGGCCCACAAAGCGCCCACCAGCGCCGCAAAGAATCCGAGTATTCCGCCCACCGCTGGAGTGGACGAGTGATAATTGGCGACGCTTCCTAACCCTGAGCCCAGTCCGATGACGATAATCGCCCCGATAAGCGCCACCTTCAATAACGTGGTTGCCACCTGCACATTTCCGCCCACGCGTACGCCGAAGTAATTGATCATGGCCAGCAGCATAATCACGGCGATGGCGAGCAATTGGCCATAACGGATGGGAAGCGGCGATCCACCCTCGCCCAATGGCAGAGGCGCGATCAGCCAAACCTTCCCGAGCTCGGGCCGAAAATTAGCGAGATAGATGTAAAATCCGGTAGCCAGCGTGGCGATGGAACCGCTCTTCGCCACCCACATTTGCGTCCAACCATAGAGAAAGGCCCACAGCGGACCGTAAGCTTCGCGCAGATAGACGTACTCGCCTCCCGCCTCGGGAAGCGCGGCAGCCAGTTCGGCGTAGCTCAAAGCGCCAAACAAAGACAACAATCCACCGGCGATCCACACGCCGAAGACTTTCCAGGGCGAGCCCACATTGCGCGCCATGGTGCTGGGTACCAGGAAAATACCGCTGCCGATCACCGTGCCAACCACAATTGCTGCCGCGCTCCAAACACCCAGTTCGCGTTTGAGACCGCTCTTATCAGGTTGGGCTTCGATCATGAGGAGGTTCTTTCAAGAATAGCGATATTACGTATCCAGTCGAAAATGTTGCAGCGGTTCCAATGACCACGTACCAAGTGAAGGCGATAGTGGTCTCGAGTCGAATGAAGATCATCAGCAGCAAGCCCACGATCATCCCGATCATCGCCGAGTTCTGTTGCACTCGTTTGGTAAGCAGCCCGAGCAGGAAGACTCCCAGGAGCGAGCCATACAATATGGATGCGATGGTGAGGCCGGCTTCGAGCACCGAGCCCACATGGCGCGCTACAAGTCCCACCAGAAATAGAATGACGCCCCAGCCCACGGTTGCCCAGCGAGCGATCCCGAGAAAATGCGCATCGGAAGGCGCTCGATGACGTCGCATAGCCAGAGGCTTATAGAAATCCATTACCGTTGTGGAAGCAAGAGCGTTCAATGCGGCGCTCAGGTTGGACATGCCGGCGGCAAGAATTGCGGCCATCACTAATCCGGCTGCGCCCACCGGCAAGTTGTCCCACACAAATTTCGGATAGATAGAGTCGGCTGGTTGAGGCGCTGGCAACCGGGTATCGGAATAGTGGACGAAAAGCAGGACGCCGATAAAAAGGAACAGCGCAAACTGAAAGAAGATCACCACCCAGCTCGATAGCAGCGCCGCGCGGCTCTGTTGCTCGTTCTTTGCGGCCAACAGCCGCTGCACCAGTAATTGCTCGGTTCCGTGACTGGCGGTCGTGAGGAAGCAGCCACCGATCAGCCCGGCCCAAAAGCTGTAACTGCGCGAGAAAAACTCGGGCGTCCAGGCAAAACGGAAATCAAACATCTGGAACTTATGCGCCGCGCCGGCCAGCATTGCGACATGCGGCCAGCCGCCGGGAATCTCGCGCAAGATCACGGCAAAACTGAGGATGGCGCCGCCGACGTACAAAAACATCTGGACTGCGTCGGTCCAGATCACTGCCGTCATACCGCCTTCGAAAGTGTAGAACAACGTTAGGCAAACGATGACCAGAATAGAGACCACTTCACCGGTGCCCAGCACGATCGAAATGACGATCGAGATTGCGAAGACGCGCACGCCCTCGGCTAAAGCGCGCAGCACCAGGAAAGTGCCTGCCGTCAGCCGGCGGATGCGTTCGCCGAATCGCCGCCGCATCAGCTCATAGGCGGTAAACATCTCGCCGCGAAAATATTGCGGCAGAAACAAGGCCGAGATCACGATGCGTGCCAACAGGTATCCCAGCACCAATTGCAAAAACTGAAAATTGCCGGAGAACGAAAGCGCGGGCGTCCCAATTACCGTAAGAGTGCTGGTTTCCGCTGACACAATGGACAGCGCGATGGCCCACCAGGGCGCATTGCGGCCGCCCAGGAAGTAGTCTTTTAAATCCCGCTGGCTCTTGCGGAAGTGCGCTCCGAACCAAGTGATCGCAATTAAGTAAATGGCGATCGTAGCCAGGTCCAGGAGATGCATGGCTTACGAAGACGCGGGCGGCTGCGCCGGTTGTTGTAAAGGTTGTTGCATGGTCATGCAATGCAGTGTGCCGAGGCCGAGCACGAGGTCGCGACAATAAATACCGGTCACTTCTCGCGCTGGGAATAATTTCGCCAGCGTGTTGAGAGCGATGCGATCGTTCGGATCGTTAAAGGTGGGAACCAGCACCAGTCCATTCGCGATGTAAAAATTCGCATAGCTGGCCGGCAGACGCTGACCATCGAAGTAAACAGGCGCGGGCATCGGCAATGTGGCAATTCGCAGTCCAGTTCGCCGCAGCAGCTTCAGATTTTCACGTAGCGGTTCGTAGTTCGCTTCGGATCGGTTGTTTTCCAACACAGTCACGATCGTTTTCTCATGCACAAAACGCGCCAGATCGTCGATGTGCCCATGTGTGTCGTCGCCCGCGATTCCTTGCTTCAGCCAGATGGTCTGGCGAATCCCGAGATAGTCGGCGAAATATCGCTCCAGGCCCTCGCGGCCGAGTCCGGGATTTCGAACTTGCACGGATTCGCTCAGCAAGCATTCTTCGGTGCTCAGCAAGAGTCCCGCGCCATTCACATCGATACTGCCGCCCTCGAGCACGATGCCTGGTTCCAACTCGCGAGTAACCTTCAGACGCTTTGCAACGCGGCTCGGGATGCGATTGTCGTCGCGCCAATTGTCATACTTGGCCCAGCCGTTGAAAAGCCAATTCGTGATGGCGATCTCGCCTTCTGGATTGCTAACGAAAATCGGGCAATAGTCGCGCGTCCAGCTCCGATTGGTGGGCCAGCGGAAAAATTCCACCGCGCTCATATCGACGGCGCATTTCGCGAGCACACGCCGCACGCTCTTTTCGAGTGCGGCATCCTCTACCAGAATTCTGACCCGTTCCACGCGGGCCAGCCGCTGGACGATGTCGCCGTACACCCAGGGGATCGGCGCGAATTTTCCCGGCCAATCCGTGCGCTCGTGCGGCCAGGCCATCCACGTGGCTTCGTGCGGCTCCCATTCGGCCGGCATCCGCCAGGTCAATCCAGCCACCGTTTCAGAATTGGCGCATAAGCATCGATGCGACGGTCGCGTAGAAAAGGCCAGCCTCGCCGGACTTCTTCCATGCGATGCGGGTCGCATTCCGTCACCAGAATCTCTTCGCTCGACGTAGAGGCTTCGGCCAAGATTTGCCCAAATGGATCGGCGATAAAGGAAGATCCCCAAAATTCCAGGCCGTGATCCGGTGGCCCTTCGAATCCAACGCGATTCACCGCCGCGACGTAAATGCCGTTCGCGATGGCGTGCGCCCGTTGGATGGTTCGCCAGGCGTCTAGTTGCGCGCCGCCGTATTGCGCTTTTTCAGAAGGGTGCCAGCCGATGGCGGTTGGATAAAAGAGAATGTTAGCGCCAGCGATACTCGAAAGGCGCGCGGCTTCCGGATACCACTGATCCCAGCAGACCAGCACGCCGAGACGGCCGAAGCGCGTGTCAAAGTTCAAAAAGCCGAGATCGCCGGGAGTGAAATAGAATTTCTCGTAGTACAGCGGATCGTCGGGAATATGCATCTTGCGATAGATGCCTTCGATCTCGCCATCGGCGCCGATCACAGCCGCCGTGTTGTGATATAAACCCGCGCTACGACGCTCGAAGAGCGATGCGATGATCACGATTCCGAGCTCGCGTGCCAGGCGTCCGAGCGTCTCGGTGGTGGGCCCGGGAATAGGCTCAGCTAATGCAAACAGCTCGGCGTTTTCTTCACGACAAAAATATTGCGAACGGAACAGCTCGGGCAGGCAGACGATTTGCGCGCCCCGGCTGGCTGCTTCGCGCGTACGCCAAATGGCTTTCTCCAGATTCTCGTTCGGGTCTAGCGCGCAGCTCATCTGCACCAGACCGACACGGAATTTCTCCGTGCTCATAGAAGGCATGTCTCCATTGTCAGCCAAGAGCGTCCATTACATATACAGGCCACCGTTCACGTTCAAAACGTGTCCGGTGATGTAGCCAGCCTCTTCGCTGGCAAGAAATCGCACCGCGGCGGCAACGTCTTCCGCATGTCCAATGTGCTTCAACGCGATGTGACCCACCAGGTTGTCTTTTTGCTCTTGCGATAGTTTCTTCGTCATGTCCGTCTCGATGAAGCCTGGTGCAACCGCGTTTACCGTGATATTGCGGCTGCCCATCTCTTGCGCCAACGCTTTGGTCAGACCAATAAGGCCCGCCTTGGATGCGACGTAGTTTGCTTGGCCCGGATTGCCCATTTCTCCCACCACCGATGAGATGTTGATGACGCGCCCCCAGCGCTCGCGCATCATGTGATGCAGCACTTGCTGGGTGGCGAGGAATGATCCGGTCAGATTAGTGGACAGCACGGAATCCCAATCGTCTTTCTTCATTCGTAGCACCAGGCCGTCCTTGGTGATGCCGGCATTGTTCACCAAAATAGCCACAGGCCCAAAGTCTTTTGCGGTTTTGGCGAAAGCTTCCTGAATGGACTCGGCATTGGCCATATCGATGGTCACGGCAAACGCCTCGCGTCCGCGCGATCGGATCTCGCCCGCCAGCTCCTCCAACTGAGCGGTGTTCCGTGCCGCAAGCGCCACCCGCGCGCCCGCCTCCGACAGCGCCAGAGCACACGCCCGTCCAATGCCCCGGCTCGCGCCGGTAATGAAAGCGGTTCGATTTGTCATGAGAGTGAATTTCCATCATAGTAAAACCTGTATGGCATACAGCGATCTGCGCGACTTCATCAACGCGCTCGAAAAGAAGAAAGAGCTGAAGCGCATCTCGCTCGAAGTGGATCCGTATCTCGAGATCACGGAATTCGCCGACCGGTCCGTCAAGAACAACGGCCCAGCGCTGTTGTTTGAAAAGCCCAAAGGCAGCCGCATTCCAGTGCTGATCAACAGCTTCGCCAGCATGCGGCGGATGGAAATAGCGCTCGAAGTGGATTCGGTGGAATCCATCGCACAACGCATCTATGAATTTCTTGAAATGCGGATGCCGGAAGGTTTGATCGGCAAGCTGAAGATGCTTCCCAAGCTGGCCGAAGTGGGCGCGTTCTTTCCCAAAATGGTTTCGGGCGGCCCCTGTAAGGACGTTATCCGGCGCGACAAGTTTTCACTGAACAACATTCCGATTCTGCATTGCTGGCCGCAGGATGGCGGCCGGTTCATCACGCTGCCCATGGTGTTCTCGCGCAATCCCGACACCGGCAAGCGCAACTGCGGTTGTTATCGGATGCAGGTGTACGACGAACGCACCACCGGTATGCACTGGCAGACGCACAAGCATGGAGCGGAACATTATCGCCGGCTGCTGAAGGAAGGCAAGATCGCGCGCATGGATGTAGCAGTGGCCATTGGTTCTGATCCAGCCACGATGTATTCGGCGATTCTGCCGCTGCCGCCCGATCTGGATGAAATGATGATGGCGGGCTTTCTGCGAGGCAAGCCGGTGGAGATGGTGAAGTGCGAGATGTCGGATCTCGAAGTCCCCGCGAACGCCGAGATCGTGCTGGAAGGCTATGTGGAGATCGGCGAGAATCGCATCGAAGGTCCGTTCGGCGATCACACCGGTTTCTATTCTCTCGAGGACGAGTACCCGGTGTTTCACGTAACGTGCGTCACTCACCGCAATCATCCGATCTATGCGACTACCATTGTCGGGCCGCCGCCGATGGAGGATTTTTATATGGGCAAGGCCATCGAGAGGATCTTCCTGCCTTTGATGCGCCTGCAGTTGCCCGAGATTCGCGATATTGCGATGCCGGCCGAGGGCGTGTTCCATAACCTGATCCTGGTTTCGATCCGCAAATCGTATCCGCTGCACGCGCGTAAAGTGATGCACGCGATCTGGGGTTTGGGTCAGGCGATGTTCAGTAAGTGCATCGTGGTGGTGGATGAAGACGTGGACGTGCAGGATGTCCGCGAAGTGGCCTGGAAGGCGCTGAACAATATCGATCCGGAGCGCGACATCCAGTTTGTGCTGGGACCGGTGGACTCGCTCGATCATTCCAGCCGGCTGCCCAACTACGGTTCGAAGATGGGGATCGATGCCACCCGCAAGTGGAAAGAGGAAGGTTTCGTCCGTCCGTGGCCCGACGTGATTCAGATGCCGGAAGCGGTGAAACAGCGCGTGAATCAGCTCTGGAAGAAGGCGGGACTGAGTTAGCGGCTGTCCCGATGCTAAACTAGTATTCGCACGGCGGCTGTAGCTCAGTTGGTAGTAGCGCCAGATTGTGGTTCTGGATGTCGTGGGTTCAAATCCCACCAGCCGCCCCAGCATAATCAGCAACTTACGAGACAGAAGCGCTACCTTCAACCTTCCCGATTGTGATTTATCTGTGATTTATGGTAGAGTCACCGCATGGCGAAAGGAAAGAAAAAGCAGTCTCGTGTAGCCAAAGGTGAAGGCTGCCTTTATCAACGAGGTCGGTTGTGGTGGTACAACGCACCAAACGGTGAACGATTTCCGACCGGCACGGCGATCCGATCTGAGGCAATAGACTTCAAGATCCGTAAGCTGGCCGAATTGACGACGGACCTTCCGCCACACATCCATGTCAAGGGGCCGAAAGCTACTGTCAACGAGCTGTTGGATGCTCATCTAGCGTACATGCGCCGGAAGAACCGGAAGAGTACACAGGACGTGGAATGGGTTTTAAACCTCCACGTACGTCCCTACTTTGGGGACCGGGTCGCGGCCACGCTAACCACCAAGGATTTTGAGCAATACCGGGAAAGCAAGAGGAACGATCTTGAACCAACCACGATCAACCGGCACATGTCGTACCTTCGCTCCGGGTATTACACTGGCATGAAACGGGTGACGCCACAAATGGTGAGCTTCATACCGGCTTTTCCAACCGTGGACGAATCCTACAACGTTCGCCAAGGATTTCTGACCATAGAGGGGTATCAGAAAGTCTTGGATCAGCTCCCGATGTCATTGAAGCCTCTGTTCATTTGCGGCTTCCACGTCTCTTCTCGCAAGGGGGAGTTGACAGACATCTTGTGGTCTCAGGTTGATTTGGATGAGGGTCTGATAGTTATGGAACCGGCGACTGCCAAGAACAAGGCCGGACGGGCGCTCCCGATCTACGGTGACATGGTTGACGCTCTGGCAAAGCAGAAACAGATTCGAGATGAGTGCTTTCCGCATTGTGAGCACGTTTTCTTCTGGCACACTGAAGACGCAATGATCGGTCACGGCGGGGAACGAAGCAAGCCTGGCAATCACATCAAGGTTTTTCGCCGGTCTTGGCAAAATGCTGTGGACAAAGCTGGCTATCCGGGCTTTATGTTCCACGATCTGAGGCGCACGGCTGAGCGCAACATGACCAAGGCTGGGATAGAACAGTCTATGCGTATGAAGATCAGCGGGCATAAAACCGATTCCATGTCCAGGCGCTACAACATTGTCGTTGCCTCTGATGTTGCCGATCAGAAGAAAAAAATGGATGAGTGGTTCAAGAAAGAGCGAGAGAAAGCCACTGCGAAGGCCAGCTAGCCTTTGTGTCGCGTCATGAACCTGTCAAGGTCTTCGCGGTCGATCAGAACAAGCCGATCCTTCCGAATGACAGGAAAGAGATCTTTGGTCATCAGATACTCGAATGACTTCTTCGTGTGGGAAATGTAAGCGGCTGCTTGGTCAACGGTCAGATAGCGGGGCTGGACGACATTTGGCTTCGGTAATCGAGTGAGCAAGACATTTACACATTTCTCTGCGAATTCTCGCGCAAAGGCAGACATGAAGTCTTGTCCATCAGACCGGACCATGAGTGCTTCTTCCTCGGCCATTTGGTATCTGCGGTTTTCCTGTCTGTCTCCCATGGACTCCTCACCTCCGAATTGCTCGCAGTCGACACAAGTCACGAGCCAGACTCGCGAATCCATTCTTCGACCGGCCATGGAACTTCGTGTCCGATTCCAAAGGTGGCATCTGACGAATGAAACCGAAATCTTCCTTGGAAGCGCCGCTCCGCAGATTGCAGCCTGTCTAGGGCATCAATAAGCTGAAAGTTGGCCTCTTGCCGGAGACTTGCTTGCCGGATTTCGTTCGGCTCCTCAACCGACTGCTCTGTCGCCTTGATCGCAAATCGAATGCAGTCAATTGCAACCCGCACTTGATAGGCCAGCTCGAATTCCCCTGGCCTCGTTGCCTCATCATTTTGCCAGGATACTAATGGCGCTAGTCCCGTCGCCATTAGCGTCTCTTCTACCGACGACAGGCACTTCTGGGCTTGCGCGATTGCTTTCTCGCCCAACGACAACATGGTGGTGTGAGCCTTATCCATCTCCCGCTCGAACTCAGCCAATGCTTTCTCAATACCCGCGTCTCGCTCGTTAATAGCTGCAATGATCGATTCCTGCGCCTCGCGCGTGAATCTGAGGTGCGTCCGGAGCACATAAATAAATGTCGCGATGGCGACAAGCACGGCGAATGCAAGTTGCGGTCCAAGCGGAACCCGTCTTCCAAACCACGTCTCGCTGTTGTGAAGCCATATAGGGAGCACCACTAGCGCGTCAATCGCAAGGGCGATCACGATACGCGCCCTTAGACTTTTGCAGGGATGATTTTGCTTAGCGAACATATATCCTCACTTGGGCCTCGCTGATGTCGAAACCTTCTCATCAGGCTGAATCGGTTGATATGGGGTCTCGAACAAGATGTCTCGATTTACACGGACCGTGAACTTGTAGCCAGCGGGGACCTTGATCGTTGGTTGCACGTTGAGGTTGCGCCTCGTGATCTGAGCGCCGGTCTCGCTGAGTTCCTGGCCGACAGCGCTCCCGGCCGTCTGAGCGGGCGTTGGATAACTGAGTGTGGTTTGGTTAGTTCGCTGAGAGATGTCGAATGCCGCAGTGAACAAGCTCGTTAGCACCGTGAAGCCTATGAGACGGCGATAGTGATGGTCTACTTTGTCGCGAAGTCCGGCGTTGCCGTGCGAATCGAGTCCTAACATGCCATCGAGATCCAGTGATGTAGCGTCAGGGAAGATGATGCGGCTCCAAGCGACTTGAACTCCGTCTTGGCCGTAAGCAATACGTGAGTCATACTTTCCGATCAGACGTGATCCCTGCGGGATCAAGAGGAAAAGGCCAGTAGCCGTGTCGTATACGTTCGACGTCACCAGCGCCTTCAGCTCGCCTGGCAGATCTGAATTGAGCGACTGCTCAAGAACCGCCGGGATTTCCCAGCCCGCTTTGATTTCGTACCGCGACACGGGAGCTTCGCGCGTCGACCGGAGATAGTCGTCCGCTTGGCGGTCCCGGCCAGACGCAAGGAATGCTTCTTTGCGCGATTGCATATTCTGGCTGTCATAGTCATTTTGGAGAGCCTGTCCATTTGTCGGCGCCGGATCACTACCTTGCCGAGCCGCGCCGAGTGCATGACTTAGGGATGACGCAGCCAGAGCAAGATCGTTCGACCCAGGTTGCCCAATGGCTGTCGGCACCGATGGAGAGTCGGAGTTGCGAATGCTAGTAGGAGCTAGGATCGCTTCCTGCTCTCGCTGGTACACCGCTGCAATTCGGCGTTGTTCGGGCGTCTCCTGTGGCAGTTGCGGTTGCGCAACAACCTGCGGCGTTCGCGTGGTATTCGGCTGTCGCACAACAACGCGTTCCGTAGAGAAGCCGTCGCACGGCTGGCCGGTTTGTGGATTGAACCGGTACGGCTGTCCAGATTTCGGATCGGCCCCGCACGTAGGCGTTGTTATGGGCTGGGAAGGCGGCACTTCGGGTGGCCGCAGGGTCCTCGGCACCGTGCCCGCGGGCGTCTCCTGCATGAACTCCGACGCCGCCTGGGTGGCGGGAGTGACGCTCTTCGGTAGACCGGCATCGCGAGAAGCCGTTTGATTATCGAGCGCTCTGCGGTATCCGCCGTAAGCGAATGCCAGCATCAGCAGCAGGACCAGGAAGACGATCATGATGCCCGCTCGCCGGCTGATGCGTACGACTTTCTGGGGCTCGGGATGGAGATCGATTCCGCTTGGCGCCGTTTCCTTTACTCCCTCTCCGGTTGTTGCTTCAAGCGACTGGTGGTTGGGTTTATCGTTTGTGTCCACGGCTGATCTCCACTTGTTGAGCTTTCTTGCCAGATCCGAGCACGAGGTTCGCGCGATCAAACAGACGGTCCACGATATAGGTCTGATCCTTAACCCGGTAGTTCGTCATCTCGCCCTTGCCATCCTTGCCCACGACCAGCAACACCGGGGCTTCCCGATGTTGAAGCTCCAGCGGCATTTGAATGTGGGTCTTCACGCCGTCGTCGAACACACGGACGGGTCGAATGTGCTCGTCTCCGCCGCGGACTGTGTAGTCGAAATTCATCTGTTCGACAGTGATGATGCCTGGTGGAACTTCCGCCGCATGCTTCTGCTGTTTGGCGACAGCCTGCTCCTCCGCTAACTTCTGTTGCCACTTCCGCGTGTCATCCTCCGGGTACGCAAATGCGACGCGAGCAACGTAGTCCTCTGGTTTTGAGATGAGCCGGAGGTAGTACGCTCGCCGATCCGTGGTTATGAGCAGATTGGTGTCCAGTCCTGGCATTTGCGGTTTGAGGATGATCACCGGAGTGGCCTGCTCCCCGCTACCGTACATTGCGGGCGAAATGTTCCACCGGACCGAATCGCCGATGTGCGGTTCACCAACGATCCTTTCACCACCTTGCAGCTCAACCATACACACTCGGAGCGGCGCGCACACAACTGTAGGCAGACCAGCACCATACGAATACATCACGCGGCCGTCGGGACCCGGCGAGGGCGCAATTTTCTCCCCTTGCCAGCTCTCGCTCACGCGGACGGCTTCGAGCGCTGTTGCGGGCAGCGCTATATTCGACTTCGGATGATAGTCCTTCGGAACAGGAATCGGACCACCGGGCGTAGTGGGTTGAGCTTTCACATCCAGAGGTACGCTGCCGGGTTTTCCAGGGTCCGCAACTGGGCACCGAAATCGTACTGCTGCAAAAGTGGCGGAACGCTCACTGGTGGTTGCGGGAGGCGCACTGATTCGGCTGGAGGCTGCCCGGCGAGTATCGGCAGCAGTCCAGTCAGAGCCAGCCCGAGGAAGAATCGTGTTGATTGCATTTAAATTACTCCTTTCAAAGAACCTTTGCCCAAGTCGCGCTCGTAATGTAAACGCCGAGCGGGTTGATGCGAGCCTGGCGCTCGTCCTTGGGCGGGTTGAGCGCAATTGCGAAGTATCCTTTCCAGCGATCCGTCGCTTTCACGCTTCCGTACAGATCCCGCGTCGTTTCCACCCATTCGACTTCATAGGTGCGGTCGCTGGTCGGAAGAATTGATTTCACTTCGACGGAGACCGTCTCGGTTTCGGCACGCTTAAAGGGTGGGTCTCCGCGATAGTAGTCGCTTACAAATGTCTGAGCCGCGCTGCCGCTTGCGATCTGCGCGTATACCCGATCAATCACCTTTCGCTGTGACACGCCGTCTGTCGTGACGGTCCGCAGGTTTTCGACCCAGTTGAAGATGTTCGAACGTCGGAGCCGATCATCGTCTAACGAAGTTTGATCTGCGACCCCAGAGGCGACGGGTCGTCCAAGATTGTCCACGAGAACGACGAACGGAACCACATGCGCCCGCGCTGATAGCCAGACAATCCCGACGGTCGCGACCAAGGCGACCAGCGAAGAGAATACCGCCATCGAGCGCCAGTTTTTGGCGCGAGTGATGAGATCACCATAGCGCTCGTCCCATTCGCGGCGAGCGGCCAGATAGGGGTTATGGGGAGAGTTCATGGGCTTTATTCCTCGTGATCGATTGGAATTCTTGGCGGCGTGCTGTGTGGCGCAGCGTCCGATGGAAGTCTTAACAGTCTAAAGCGCATGCCTCTCATCACTTGATCAACAGCGCGACCCAGCATGCTTTTTCGTCCTGGCAATGAGGCCGATTGCGGATTTGCTAAGTCCGCATATCCAACGGATGCGATATCTGTCGCGCCCGAGCTGGTACTTAAATTAGGTGGGGCGGTCTCTTCAATTGCGCTGCCGCTTATTCCGCCATGAACGGCCGAAGGATGGGACCAATCATTTCCCGACGTAGAAACTTCATTCGTCGCTTGGACCGACATGGGCGCGAAGCCCTGCTGAATCCGTTGATCCTCGAACCCGGAGCCTTCCAACGGTTCACCCCCAATCGATGGATGACGTTAATGGAACCGACCCACGGAATGGAGGGTCTGGCTGCGTGTGCGCAACGCCGGAAACTGACGCTGAGGACGATGGCGGAGAAAGCGACCTTCCTCCAGCCGAGACACCGCCGAACGATCCCACGCTGGCAACCGCAGTTCGAGTATTGGAACCCGCTCCACCAGCACTTGCCGCGGAACCAGCACCCCCTGCTGCAGCGCCCGCGCCGGCTAGTGCGCTCATCGCTGCACCTCCAGCTGCAAAGGCGGCACTACCTAGAACGGCTGCTGTGGCGATGAGATCGCCCCCCGTCAAAGCGGGAGACCCGCCGATCACGGCTGCGAACAGTTTCGGAATCTGCCAACAGCACATCATGAAGATCAGCGCGCCACCCATCACGTCGAAAGCCGTCATCACTGGGCGAGCTGAAGTTGCGATCCCCTGTGCCTCATTGAGCCAGCCCAGGCTAAGGTCGAATCCGGCCGCGATCAGACAGTACAGCAGGAGGACCTTGACCCCGATCGAAACCGCCAAGCCGATGAAGCGTTCCGTATACGGAGCCGTCCATCTGCTGCCACCGAACCCGAGAAAGATGAAGCCCACAGATACGACTAGGTAACTCTCGACGAACGTGACGATGAAATTGATGGCGATGAAGGTATAAGAAATGACGATTAGAAGAGCTGCAAACGCAAGCGCCAGTGACGTACCGGGATTCGTGAAGAAGGCCGATGTACTCGCGCCATCCATCAGCGCACCGGCAAGACTGAGACCCTGCATGAAAATGCCGCTTGGCGACAGCGCTCCAAGTCCGGACGCGTTCTGTCCAAGCTGCGTAAAGCTATCGATGATCGCAGGAATCCACGACCGGCCATTCAGAAGCAAAGCGTAGAACGCTCCAATCCACATCAGCTTTCGGATCAGCGCGGAGGTCCAGGACTGAAGGTCGCTCTTCTCTAGCAGCATGACGGCGGCGCTCCACGCGAATTCGATCACCGCGAGCAGCCCGAACAGCGTATTAGCGTAAATGAAGACGTTGGTCGTCCATTGAACGCGCTCGCTGCGGAATTGGTCCATGATCTGGCTTGGAACGGTTGTGTTGAAACCAGGCCCGGCCTGTGCAAAGAGCGCCGGCACCAGCAGGGTGACGATGCCCATAAGTGGCAACCAGCGCTTTAACATGTCGTGGATTCGAGTCTGCACGATACCCTCACTGGAGCCCCGGCAAATAGGTCTTTCCGTCGCTGGTAACTGGTCCGCCGGTAAAGAACCACTGGGTCGCGGCCTGATCCGCAGCCTGTTCCTGGATGATCGCTGCCTGGTAAGCCTGTTTACTCGACATATCCGCCATCATCAACTCCCGAAGCTTCATGAGTTGTTGCACCTGTTGATCGCTGATCTGTCCGAGCACATTCAGCGCTTGCATCTGACCATCCGCTGTCTGGGACATGAATTCAAGCGTGCCGATAATCGATTGCTCACTTTGCATTTGTTGGCTTTGCAGACCAGCAGCACGGAGTGCTCCGAGCGTGGTATCGAGCGAGGTTTGGGACCACCTCCGATAGTTCTGGTAGTAAGCCGTTGGATTCGTTGCGTAACCGGGATACGTCGAACGGAATACCTGATCGAGGTTGCCGAGGGAATAAGCCAACGCTTGTCCCCCCTGCACAATTTGTGCGAGGGCGCTAATGTCACCTGCGATCTCGCCAAACGCCTGAGGTGACAGATTCTTGGTGTTCCGAAGCATGTTGGCATACATGGCGAGTTCGTTCTCCAATTGGAGTCCCTCCCGGATGTACATCAGAACCAGTTGGGCGTGATTCAACAACTGGGTAACTTCGGTAGCGAACGCGCCGGCCTCAGCTTTTTGCGGCGCACCGCCCGACACGCCGAGCAAGATCAAAACTGAGATCACAGACTTACGCATATTTGTGTTCCTTTCTCCCGCGCTTTTCGAGTGAGCGAAGGTATTCCGCCCACTTCTCCAGGCCTCGCAGATGGAGCCATTCGGCCCGCCACGCGCTGCCAAACTCTTCCATGACGGTTTCAACGATCTGCCGCTCTTCGCGGCCGTTGACGCCAACCCAGGCGAGCGCCACTTTCCCTACGCCGAGATCGACTAAACGCCGCCCCAGCTTGCTTACAACGTAGTAGTGCTGCTTCGGCACGCTGACTTGCAGGATGTCCAGTTCACGCTCATTCAACCCGATGCGTTCGTAGAAGCTACGCGAGCCTGGATTCTTCGCTTCGGCGTTCGGCAGCAGAATCTTGGTCGGGCAGTTTTCGAGAACAACATCCGCGATGTCTGAGTTAGCAATGTCGCTAATCTGCTGCGTTGCCATGACGACGACAGCGTTTTTTCGGCGCATCGTCTTCAGCCAGTCTCGTAATCGATTACGGAAAAGCGCGTGCTGCAAGTAGGACCAAGCTTCATCGAGCAGCACCAAC
>PKZC01000014.1 GCA_003132905.1 Bryobacterales bacterium
TTCAAGCGACAGGTTGCGGTTATAAAAGGGATCAGCATTTAGAATAGGCCGCCAGCGCCGGCGCATCAAGGCAACGTCGCGCGCATACTGCTCGGCGCGCGCGCCCATATTATGCCTGCCTAGTGACGCGGACTCGTGATGCACAAGTTCGGCGGAGGGCGTCCAAATGATGCGCCAACCGGCGCCTCTCAACCGAAGGCACAGGTCGACATCGTTATAAGCGAGAGGCATGGCTTCGTCGAAACAGCCAACTGTCCGGAAAACATCGGCGCGGATCGCCATGCAGGCGGCGGTGATGCAAGAGACGTCCTGTTCCAAGCACGCACGTCCAAAATAGCCTTGGCTCCCGCGCGGTTCGTGGTGGCAAGCATGGCCCGCTATGCCGTCAGGACCCAGACCAAGGATGACGCCGGCGTGCTGGATTGTGCCATCAGGATAATAAAGCATAGGGCCTGCTGCCGCCACCTGCGGCAGTGACACGCGCGCAATAAGCTGGTCAAGCCAATCAGCCGCAATCACCTCCGTGTCGTCGTTGAGGAAGCAAAGGATATCCCCGGATGCCTGCGTCGCCCCGAGGTTATTCACCCAAGAATAGTTGAACGGCCGATCTGGGTATTCGATAATTCGCACGTTTGGCCGTTTGCCAACCTTGTTCAGCAAAACGCCCCGCTCCGGCAGTTGCCGAACGCGCTCACTGACCAGCAGCATGACTTCCAAATTGTCGTAGCTTGTCCGCTCGAATAGCGATTGCAGGCATGGTTCGACGAGGTCCGGTCGCGCCGTCGTCGTGATCAGCACACTCACCCGCGGGCGCGGCGTCGGGGTTGCGTAGACGACCCGATAGCCGCCGCTGGTGTGACGCACCTCGGCCGCAATGTTCTGGATTGCGAGGTGCTCTGCAATTGCGCGGCGCCCCGCCTCCCGACTGTCAATATCCGTCCTTTCTCTCTTAGTCGCGCCGCGACAATGATAAAGGACGCGCGCAATATGTCGGATACGATAAGGCTCGCTCGCCCGCGCACAGCGCAGGACTAGTTCGTACTCTTCGGCGCCCTGGAAACCGGTGCGAAATCCGCCGAGGCGCTCAAGCAAGCTATGGCGGAAGACCCCGAGACGCCCAAATGCATTACAAGATAGCATCAACGCCGGATTCCAATCGGGCTTGAACCAGGGATCCGAGCGCGTATCTTCGCGTTCCAGCTTGTCCTCGTCAGAGAAAATCAAATCGGCATCGGAAAAAGCGACGAGCTCTTTCGCGACCCAATAGAGCGCGCGCTCGGAAAGTTCATCGCCTGGTTCGACCAGTGCAACGAAATCGCCCGAGGCAAGCTTCAGCGCGGCATTGCGCTTTGCCGCCCATGTTGCGGGATACTCAACACGCGCGATCCGGATTCTGTTGTCCTGCCCCGCCAAGGTGTACAGATTCTTGGATAGCGATTCGGGCACCGAATGGCCGACGGCGAGACATAATTCCCAATGCGGATAAAGCTGCGTCTGCACCGAGCGTATCGTCCCTGCCAGCCATTTTTCATCGTCACCCGGTATCGGCATGATAATGGAAATAATTGGCCTCGACAGCAGTTGCGCAATATCCGCTTCGATGGGTTGCCGCGTCGTATCCAGAGTGTCGTAGCGGGATATCCNNTACGATGTTGCGTAAAGTTGTCTGGCCTTTTTTAGCTAATACCGGAAAGCCTTCATCCCAAATGATCTGATATGCCCGCCGGAAGATACGTTTCCAAGGGAGCTCAAAAAATCTCATGAATACGCCATAATTAAAAATGTGGACCGATTCGCTAATGACTCACTTTTGGCCTTACGGCTATTTTTATACTAGCAGATAGAAATTACTGCATCGAGGTAAGGCCATCTAGATCGCCAAAGGGGAAACCGACGTTGAGGTGCCTATATTCTCGCCGCTAGCGCACACTTACAATTTGAAGCCGGCCGCAGCACCATCATTGTAAAACATCGTCACCGTCTCGAGCGAGAACACGCCGAGGTCTTTGCCGGCGCCGCCTAGCTTCTTGATGATGTCGGGGGTGACCGTGATCACGTGGCAACCGATTTCGTCGGCCTGGAAAATATTGAGGAGCTCACGCGGGCTGGCCCAGATCACCTCCATGCCGCCGGCCCGGTTGCACGCGTCCACCGCGTGTTGCATGAACGGTATGGGATCGCAACCGGTGTCGGCGATACGTCCGGCGAACACCGANNCGCGAGCGCGGCCACAACCTCGTCGATCTGGGCGATCGTGAAGATCGCCGTCACGTTGAGCTGAACGCCTTGCTTGACGAGGCGGCGGACGAGCGGCGCGCTGCTTTCGCCTTTGGTGTTGGTCACCGGAATCTTGACGAAGACGTTCGCGCCCCAGGACGCAATCTTCAGCGCCTGGCGCTCCATGTCGGCGAAGTCGTCTGAGAACACTTCGAACGAAATCGGACGATCCGGGATGCTGGCGAGGATGTCCTTGGCAAAGGCCTCGTAATCGGACACGCCGGCCTGCCGCATCAGCGTCGGATTGGTGGTGAACCCTTTGACCATGCTATTGCCGCAGAGCTCGAGCATGCGCGCCCGGTCGGCGCCGTCGGCGAAAATCTTGACCTTCGAAAGTCCGGCACTGGGTGCCATGGATTTATGTCCTCTCCAGCGCAGCAATTATGTCAGGCACGACTGCCGCAAGTGATACCGCGACCATGTCGGGCGCGTCAGGGCGACGCTCGGCATAGCCATAGTCGACGAATACGGTCCGGCAGCCCGCTGCCCGACCCGCCTCAACGTCCCGCCACCGATCGCCGATCATAAAGCTCTTCGTAAGGTCGATCTTCCAGCGATGCGCCGCATCGAGAAGAAGGCCGGGTTTCGGCTTCCGGCACGCGCAATTGTCGGCATCGTCATGCGGGCAGACGCAGACTTCGTCAAGGCCCAAGCGGGCCTGTAGAGCCGCGTTTATCGCTTCGACCTCGCCGATCGTGGTCTTGCCTTTTGCGATGTCCGGCTGGTTGGTCACGACGATCAGCAGAAATCCGCTTTTCTTGAGACGGGCACAGGCGTCTTCTACCCCCGGAAGCAGGGTCATTTCCGCAAGCGAGGCAGGTGGATATGGCCGCCCGTCGCGGACGACCGCCGCGTTGAGAATGCCGTCCCGGTCGAGGAACACGGCGCGGCGCGACATCGGAGGCTCGCCCGGCGATGGATTCATTGCTTCGTCCCCGATCCAATCGGGCTAGGGGTTATTGCACCTTCGCGCGGAGCGGCCATCGGGAGCACCGCAGATTGGTGGCGAAACAACACGCTTCACCGAACGGACTCCCACTTCGTCCCGGCCACCTTCAGCGCCGGATGGCTGACCAGCAGATGCCAAATAACGGCGGCCAGGCCTTCCGTATGCGGCGTGATACGGTCGTGATATAGCGGCGGCACGACGACGCAGGCCGTCGCATAGGCTTTAGTATAGCCGCCATTGCGGCCGACGATTCCGTAGACCGCAGCGCCGGCCGCCTTCGCCGTGTCGATCGCGCGAATGAGATTGACCGATACATTCCTCTCCTTGTCACCGCCGCCGACCGAAAAGATCAACAGGCCGTCGCGCGCTCCGATGCGCGAGCCCTTCAGCCAGGCCTCGAACACCGTCTCCCAGCCCTCGTCATTGGTGCGTGCGGTGAGCTCCGACACGTTGTCCGTGGGGGCATAGGCCTCGAACGCGCATATCTTGCGAAAGTCGTTGACCGCGTGGCCGGCATGACCAGCGGAGCCGCCGACGCCAAGGATAAAGNNTATTTTGGCCGTCTCCTGAAGAAAATCAGCAGCAAAAGACATCGCGTTCTCCTGGTTTCACGCTTCAGGCTGCCCGGCCGCGACCGGAAGCTTGAGCGGGAGATAAAGCCCAATCGCTTGAATAATCAACATGGACACGAATACGATGATACTCCCCATCATCAGAAACACGCCGAAAATCGCCTGATGGTCCACAGCGATGAGGGCATCGCTCAACCGATAATTTTCTGCGACGAAAGCCACGCGGAAGCGCATCTCGCGTAGCAGGCCGACAAAAAACGCGGCTGCGGCTAGGAGCGTGACGCGCGTGAACGAAAAGATTGAGAACCATCGCCGGCGTTTGCGGCCAACCGCGTCATAGAGCGACTGCGCGATGACGCCGAAACAGACAAATTGGAAACCCAGAATACCGACCACCAGAGCCAAGAGCATGGCGTTGATGGAAAACGTAATTCCGCTGATTATGAGCGGCCCAGCAGCCAGCAGCATGAGAGGCACAACGCCTACCGCTAATAAAAATAATCCGGGCCTGATCAGGAAAAAGTCTGCACCAAAAACAAACATTGCTTTTAGGTTAATCCAACGTGCCTTCCACGGCGAAGCCCAACCGCCGCGCACAAGATGGCTGACGCGGCCTTCCGGTGCTTTCACGAAACGTACAGGAACTTCGCTGGTGATTAGACCGAGATGAACCAATTTAACAACCATCTCGGATGCGTATTCCCAAGACTGCGAACCGAGATTGATACGTTTGAGAGCATCGAAGGTGATACCCCGCATGCCACAATGAATGTCGGAAAAGCTGGTTCCATACATCACGTTCAAAATCCAAGTCGTCAGCGGCGTTCCAAAATACCGGTGCAGTGGCGGCATGGCGCCTTGCTCGATCGAGCCCTTAACCCGCGAGCCCATGATGAACTCGGAGCCGGATCGGAACTTCTCGACGAAGGCCTGGATATCGCGGAAATCATACGTGCAGTCCGCATCGTCCATTAGCACGTAGCGTCCGCGAATGAATGGAATCGCGTCGATATAGGCTCGCCCAAGACCTCGCTTCGGCGTCTTGAGCACCCGCGCTCCGTGCGCTACAGCGATTTCGACGGTGCTATCACTCGAGCTGTCGATGATGAGAATCTCGGCATCCGTTTTCGCCGCAGCGATACCCTGCTTACACCAGTCAATAAAGCGCCCGATAGAAATTTCTTCGTTTAGCAACGGAATTACGATGGACAACTCTGGACTTGCAGCGTCGTCGGCCGGCAAGAGCAATAAGACTTCCGTCACCCCTGCAGTGACCGACATGTTCAACCTTTCTGCAGTCTCGTGGTGTCTATTTTGGATCGATCGTCATCTAGACTATGAAAGAGGAATGGATCAAGGAGAAATAAGCAATCTCGCCCGAACGCCCATGCGCTAGCGGCGCTTCACGAATGGTCTCATCTAAGCGGATAAAATTAGGCACATCGTGACCGAACTTAACGATCTAGTGCCCCCCCAATATTGCGCGCCTCCGCAGACCTCCATTCCAACCAGGCACAGCGAGAGGTTCTCGAAGAAAGCCAGCACACAGGTCCGACGCAACTTTCGACTAACCACGGAATGGTTATTGCTTCAGTACCTGGACCTGAATACGCGTTTTGCCAAATCCAATTCAATAATTTATTTCTTGGTGCGGTTCCCTTTGATGTGATTATCCCAATGACCATACTTTGGCACACTGACGCCTTAATGGCAGGGCGGTTCCGCACATCACAAAAGCCATCAGATCAGAGCGCGTCAGCGGATAACGGTTGCACTATTTTTGTGATGGTTGATTCCTGATTGCTTCGTCGAATATTTGCTCTACCTGTGGTACCAGCGGCGGATTGATCAAAATCTCATAGATGTTTTTGCTCGGGTTCACACTAAAGAAGCGAAGATGGGAGTCGTGTAGATTTAGATCGCGGGGAATATTGATCCTGAATCCGGCCTTGTGATTGGTCATTCCCGACGTGACGTCGCCGCGCAGATTCGTCGGATTGGCGCCAGCAACGATGCGATCGCCGTAATATGCAAAGATGAGTTGGCAGGTGCATTCGCCACCCTATCGACAGCCCACCCGCTAAACTGCACAGCGCTGTCTGCGTTGCTGACTCCATCAATATAGCCGCCGATGACGCCGTGTGATTGATTAAGCGCATCGCTTAATGATGGAGCTTCGTCCACCATGAGATCAGAAGTGACAATTGGCGGATTTATTACGGGAAGCGCAAGATATCTCTCTACCAACTCATAGACGACAAGATTTGGTTTATACGTCTTTATGAGTTGGACTGGAAACGCGTTCCCCGACGGCACCCATATTGTCGATTTGAATGTCTGATTGAAGTATTGGGTCAGCGCTATAGCAAACGAATCTCCATACAGCAGGAGTTTTGCCAAATTGCCCACACGCGTCTCGGTTTTAGTAATTGGCTGGCCACGAATGCCGTCAATAATTTCAGTTTCTTGAATGCTCGACGATGACTTTAGTTTCAAGACAGGTTCCGTCTCAATTACTGGCTCCGTCTCAATTACTGGCGGAATACGCCAGTTCTTAACAGTGGTCCCCGCAATAAAATTAGATAGTGTTAGCGCTCTCACCGTGGGAATGATTTCATTGATGTGACGCATGACAGCGGAGTAACCAACAAACGAACCCAAATCATTCCAATGATCTTCGTATATGTGGTACAGCAATCCTTGCTCACGCGCGGCCCACAAATCCTGACGTGGATCCACCACTACGAGCTTCGATCGTCGTTCCTGCAGACGTCTTGTAAGTTGATCCAGCCGCGTCTCCGGCCAAACACGGTTGACATACATCGGCACGAGGTCGGGATAGATCGTCGCCTTGTCGGGCGCAATGATGATTACAAGGGCGATGCCTTTCTTCTCGAGCCAGCGCCGGTAAGTTTCCATCCCATCGATCCATGCATCCAAATCTTCGGTCGTGAAGCGGTTCAAGCCGCGAAATTGATTTAAGGTGTCGTTATGGGTCTTAAGAAAGACCCAACCGTGATTGCCGATCGTGGCGTCCGGAAAGCGGTT
>PKZC01000405.1 GCA_003132905.1 Bryobacterales bacterium
TGACGGTGCTCGAAAACGTGGAAGCTCCACTGCAAAACCGCGAGCTCAAACCCGTGACTCGACATCTCCGGGCGATGCGGGCGCTGAACTCGGTAGGCTTGCGAGGATTTGAAACCGCGTATCCCAAAGAACTGTCTGGAGGCATGAAGCAGCGGGTGGGATTTGCGCGCGCCTTGGCGGTAGAACCAGAAGTTCTGTTCATGGATGAACCATTTTCCGCGCTAGATGTTCTCACCGCCGAAAACCNNGAGCATTTTCCTGGTGACTCACAACATTGAGGAAGCCGTGCTACTGGCGGACCGTATTATCGTTCTGGGGCGCGATCCCGCAAGTGTCCGCGCCGATTTTCGGGTCCCTTTGGCGCAGCCGAGAGCACGTAGCTCCACCGAGTTTCTTCTCTACGTGGATTACATTTACAAGCTCATGACGCAACCCCAACTCGCGGCCGGAGCACCTTCCGGCACAAACCTGGAGGCGAAAAAGAAATACCGGATGCTGCCTCATGCCAGGCCGGGTTCCATCGCCGGCTTGGTTGAGCTCCTGAATGATCGCGGCGGCAAGGAAGACCTGTACCGCATTGCAGAAGAGTTCGTCATGGATGTGGACGATCTCTTGCCGATCGTTGAGGCTGCGGCGCTGCTTTTGTTCGTAAAATCGGAACGCGGCGATGTTGAGCTCACTCCTAGCGGAAAGACGTTTGCCGAGGCGGATATCTCGACGCGCAAGGAGCTCTTCCGCGAGGCTGCCCTAGCCTATGTCACGTTGCTTCAGCAGATGAACAGCGCGCTGGCGACCAAATCTGACCACACTATGCCGCTGGAGTTGTTTCGCGACATTTTGGAAGAACACTTCTCAGACGAAGATGTGCACCGGCAAATCGAGACAGCTTTGAATTGGGGCCGGTACGGGGACATCTTCACTTACGATTCCGAGAGCGACAGACTGGTGTTGCACAAACCCGAAAGTTTTCCGACTCGCTCTTAATGACTTCTTCATAGCTTTTCAAGGACTCCTTCAGGCCCTTCCATATATGCTCGAAATAGCGGTGCTCCTAGTTGCGGCGCCGTCCTTATGCAATACGAAGACGATTTATCATTCGTGATTCCCACCAACCGTTTGCGCGACGTTGGCGAAACGGTTGAGCAGTACGACGAGCATTTCTGGCGTAACGGGCACTCGCCCCAAATCACCGTTTTCGACGACTCCACGCCGACGAACCAGGAGAAGTACTTCCCGCTCCTGGAGAAAACCAAAACGCATCACGACCTGTACTACGTCGGTCCTCGTGAGAAAGAACAATTCCTCGCGTATTTGAACAGCAGGTTGCGCGACAAGCGGCTGGATTTCCACGCGACCCCGGCGAGGGGCCGATTCTGTATCCCGTGGCTTGCGCTCCACAGGCCTGGTCCGCCGCGTCGGTTTTCCTGCTGTTCCAAGCTAGTCTCGGTTTATCGATCGACGGGATTGCATCCAGGATTTCCTTCGTTCGTCCATGGCTACCGAGATTCTTAAATGAGGCGAGGATTCTCAACCTCCAGGTTGCGGACGCCACCGTAGATCTTGCCGTGGTTCGCCACGCGCACGACGTCAGCGTAAAGGTGCTACGCAAGAGCGGGGAGGTGGAGATTGTGGTCGTAATGTGAAGTTGCGCCGCGTATGATTGCACCAGGAGGACTTCGTTGTCCGACAACCTTGAGAAGAGCCTCGATGAGAGGCTGGCCAGTGTCGAACGCAGCCTGCAGCATCTGAAAGACGGCCTCGGAGTGCTGGGCCTCAAGCCTTGCAGTTGGTGTGGCGTGTTTTACCGGCGCTCTGATGAGGGCGCGCTGTTCCACTACGACGAGTTCGTTTGCTTTAAGTGCGTTCCGCATTGGTGGCTGCACCACTGCCCGGAACTCAGTGCCGGCGACCGGCAAAAGGCCGAGCGTGAACTCCGCCGGTGGCTAGTTAGTCATCACGAAGCGGTGGTGATTCTGCGGTCGGGAAATCTCCCTGAACACTTTCTGATGAAACTGGTCACTGGCTGCGAAGAATGTGAGGGCAGCGGAAAAACACCAACGGGAGGACGTTGCCATCACTGCGACGGCCGGGGAACGGTGTGGGTAGTGATACGCCTTCCGGACTTCGGATCGTCCGAATGAGTCCGCGCCAAGACAGTGAGGATCGATTGTTGTGACACTCCGTGATCATCTTCGCACCGCGTTCGTCAGCGTGATTTCGCTCACGTTGCTCACCGGATGCATCTTCCCCTTAGTGCTGTTTGCTCTCGGGCGGTGGCTCTATCCCACCCAAGCTGCTGGTAGTCTGTTGACGCGCAACGGCGCCGTTGTTGGCTCCCAGCTTATTGGCCAAGGCTTCACCCAGCCTGAGTATTTTCACCCGCGGCCGTCAGCCGCCGGAACAGGCTATGATGGCACTTCATCCGGCGGAACGAATTTCGGACCGTCCAATCGCAAGCTCATCGAAGGTGTGCGGCAGTCGGCGGAGGCTTACCGAAAAAGCAATGGACTGCCGCCGGATGCGATCGTTCCCATCGACGCGGCGACAGGCTCGGGCAGCGGGCTCGATCCGCACATCAGCCCCACAAATGCGGAGTTACAGATTGCGCCCGTTGCGCGAGCGCGTGGTCTCGACGATGACTCCGTGCGCCGCCTGGTGGCGGATCACACCGAGGGACCGCAATGGGGCTTCCTAGGCAGCCCTCGCGTCTCAGTACTCGAGTTGAATCTTGCACTCGATCAGGCCTTCCCACTCATTCGTCGCTGAGAACCCATGCGCTGGCTCGAATACATAGTCTTTCTCGCACTCGTCGTCGGGCTAGCCTGGCCCGTGGGTATCTATCTGGCTTGCGTGTTCCAGCGAAGGCCAACCCTGCTCGACCCTGCGCTTCGCCCCATCGAATCGCTTCTGCACCGGCTGTTTCGGAACCAGGGCCAGGAGATGACCGCCGGTGTGTACAGTCTGTGTTTCTTGCTCTTCAGCGCGGTAAGCACAGCAGGGCTGTTCGTCCTTTTGCTTGTTCAGCGCTGGCTCCCTGGCGGTCCAGCCGATCGATACCTGACCACGCCAATGACCTTGGACCTGGCGATAAATACAGCGATCAGTTTCACGACAACTACAACCTGGCAGGCTTACGGTGGCGAAAATACTTTGCGCTACTTGACCCAAGTGGTGGGTCTGGTCTCTCAAAATTTCCTTGCGGGCGCGGCCGGCTTGGCCATCGGAATCGCTTTCATCCGAGGCTTTTCGCGCGAACGCTCCGCTACGATCGGCAACTTCTGGGTAGACCTGGTTCGAGCACTGCTTTGGGTCCTTTTGCCCGTCGCCCTGGTAGGTAGCCTGGTCTTAGTTTGGCAAGGCGTGCCGCTCAACCTGGCGGCATACACGGAAGCCCACACGTTAGAAGGCGGACTCCAAACCATCGCGCAAGGACCTGTCGCAGCGCTCGAATTCATCAAGAACCTGGGAACCAACGGTGGTGGCTTCTTCAACG
>PKZC01000299.1 GCA_003132905.1 Bryobacterales bacterium
AGCTTGCCGGCCGAGTCCGTGTGTGTAGATCCGTTGCGCGTGCCGGACATCTCGATGGCTGCCGAAGTGCTTTCCAAGGTTCTGAAATTAGATGCCGTCGACTTGCTGGCCAAGCTCAAAACCGCCGTCGACGATCACCGCGGCTTCCTTTGGGTAAAGCGCAAGATCACTCGGGAAGAAGCCAAACGGCTGCACGACCTGAACCTGGAGTGGATTGAGTTCCGTACCGAGACCCAGCGCTATTATCCAAACCGATCGNNACGGCGGAATAGAGCAGAGCATGAACGATCAACTGGCCGGACATTCGGGCGAACTGCTGGTCACAGAAGACGTTCAGCGGCACGGCTTCGCGTCCCAAATGCAGAATGAGGCGCAGCCCGGACAAGACGTTCAGCTCACTATCGATTCACGCATCCAATCCGTCGCCGAGCAGGAGTTGGCCAAGATGGTTGCCATCCATCACGCCAAGTCCGGAAGCCTGGTGGCAATGGACCCGCGAACCGGCGACATCCTGGCGATGGCCAACGTCCCGACGTTCGATCCCAATGAGCCGCCTAAGCCTGGCGCTAGTGCTGCCCGCGAGAATCTGGCCGTGTCAGCGCCATTCGAACCAGGGTCGGTCTATAAAGTCATCACGCTTTCGTCCGCGCTCGAGACTACGCATCTGCGGCCCGAGTCGATGATTAATTGCGGCAATGGAAGTATCAATTTGTTCGGTCGCATTATTCACGATCACAGCCGGTATGCGTCGCTTTCGATGGCCGACGTGCTGGCGCGCTCCAGCAATATCGGCGCCATCAACATCGGCCTGCAAGTAGGCGACAAGAATCTGTATCAATACATCCGCCGTTTTGGGTTCGGCAAAAAGACCGGGTTGCCGCTTCCCGGAGAATCGTCCGGAATGGTCCGTCCGCTGCGGGTGTGGCAGAAGAGTTCCATAGGATCGGTAGCCATGGGGCACGAGATTGGCGTCACGGCTGTGCAACTGGCGCAGGCCTGCACCGTGATCGCGAGCGGAGGATTACTACTGAAGCCCCGCTTGCGAATGGACGAGCCCAAGGTGGATCCCATTCGAGTGCTGCGGCCGGAAACCGCCATCACGATGCGCAGCATGATGGAAGGCGTAGTCATCAAGCCTTACGGAACCGGGCACAAGTATGCGCGGCTAATCGGTTATACCTCGGCCGGCAAAACCGGCACGGCGCAGATTTACGACCCACGCATTCGACAGTACACTCACCTGTACAACGCGTCGTTCATGGGGTTCGCCCCGGTGACTAATCCTCGCATCGTGATCGTTGTCACCATCAATGGAACCGAAGGAACAGTGGGTTACGGTGGACCTACATCCGCCCCCGTGTTTCGTGAAGTGGCCGCCGCGGGATTGCGCGTCATGGACGTGCCGAAAGATCTGCCCGAGATGGTTCCCGACGATCATGCTCCAGCCGACGAAAATGATGTTGCGATCGCCGATCTGGGTTCTTCCATCCCTCCCCCGCTGGTCCAAGCGGGAAATGCCGTTGCTGCCGACGACCGACCGGTGGCTTCCGCAAAAAGCGCTTTGGACCAGCGGATTTTTTTAGGCCAGGGTGGAGGCTCCTTACAGGATCTGGCGGGACCGCGTGTGCCGAATTTTCAAGGAAAGACCGTAAGAAACGTGATCGAGCAGGCAGCCGCGCTGGGTATTCCGGTGGAGTTCACGGGCAGTGGAATTGCGCGCGCGCAGGTTCCCGAGCCGGGCGCGATATTGCCTGCGGGGCGATGGGTTCGCGTGCAATTCGGCCGCTAGCGAAGCTTAATGACAATTCAACAGATCCTCCAGGGCGCGAGGCTCAGGAAGGAGCTGCCGGTCGATTTGGGCCAAGCGTCTGTGGCGGGATTGGAGTATGACTCGCGCCGCGTGCAAGCGGGATTCCTGTTTTTCGCCTTTCCAGGAGCGCGTGCCGATGGCCGCGAGTTTGCTCAGCAGGCCGTCGACAAAGGTGCGGTGGCCGTTGTAAGCGAGTTGCCCGCGCCGTCGGGATTTCTCGGGCGCTGGATCGAAGTGGAGCATGGCAGGCGAGCGCTGGCGCTGGCAGCGCGAAATTTTTATGGCAATCCGGCTTCTGGCAATCCGGATGCGAGGCTGAAGCTGACAGGCGTAACGGGGACGAACGGCAAAACGACCACCACCTTTCTGATCGACGAGGTGTTGCGCGCCGCCGGAATCACAACGGCGTTGGTGGGCACCATCGAGTATCGGCTGGCCGGTGAAGTGCGTCCGGCCGTGAATACAACGCCGGAATCTCTCGACCTCTATCGCCTGTTTGAAGAGCTGGAACAGGCTGGTGGCACCCATGTCACAATGGAGGTCTCATCCCACGCGTTGGCATTGGGACGGGTTTACGGCGTTACGTTTCACACCGCGGTATTTACGAACCTTACGCGAGATCACCTGGATTTCCACCATACGATGGAGGACTATTTCGCCGCCAAGCGGCTGCTCTTCACGCCCGAAGGCGCGCCTGCGCCGGAATGGGCTGTGATTAACTTCGACGATCCTCATGGCCGCCAGATAGCGCCTTCGCCGCATACGCTGCGGTACGGATTCGAGGCGGGCGCCGACCTGCGCGGATCGTCGCTAGAGATGAATTTCGACGGTTTACGATTCACCGTGGAACATGCCGGCGCGCGGATTCAGTTGAGTTCGCCGTTAGTGGGCAAATTTAATGCCTACAATATCCTGGCGGCGTGCGGCGCGGCGCTGAGCTACGGCCTGGATTGGACCACGATCACCAAAGCCATCGCAAACTCGCCACGCGTTCCCGGGCGATTTGAAAGCGTTCAAGAAGGCCAGCCGTTTCTGATTATTGTGGACTACGCGCACACCGACGACGCGTTGCGTAATGTTATTTCGGTCGCACGTGAGCTGCGAGGCAAGCGCGTGATAACGCTGTTTGGCTGCGGTGGCGATCGCGACCGATCGAAGCGCCCGCTGATGGCGCAGGCCGCCGCCCAGGCCAGCGATTACGTGGTGCTGACGTCCGACAATCCGCGCTCGGAAGACCCGCTTGGGATCATGAACGACGCGCTGGTAGGGCTTCGCCGTTTTGACACACCGCACACCATTGAGCCCGACCGCGCCAAGGCCATCCGCGCGGCGCTGGTGGAGGCTCGGCCCGGCGATATCGTGATTTTGGCTGGGAAGGGGCACGAAACGTATCAGGTTCTGAAAGATCGAGTGATCCACTTCGACGATCGCGAGGTGGCACGGGACGTGCTCCGGGAGTTGGGGTATCACAAGTAGCCGATGGAGTTCAGGTTCACCGACGTGGCGCAAGCGTTAGGATTCACCGTCGAAAGCGACGCACGCATTACGGGTTGGAGTATTGACTCGCGCACCGTCGCGCCCGGCGATCTATTTTTCGCCTTGCGCGGTCCCAATCATGACGGCAACGCGTATGTGGATGAAGTCCTGCGCAAAGGCGCTTTAGCGGCGATCGCGAATGAAGCGCGCCCAGGCTTGGTTTTGACGGTTCCCGATACGCTGGAAGCTCTGCAAGCCACGGCTGTTTGGGCTCTCGGGAAGTGGGGCGGCGAAGTGATCGGAGTGACCGGCAGCGCGGGCAAGACATCCACGAAAGACGTGATCGCGGCCATGCTGGCATCCCGGTTGAAAGTAGGCAAGACTATCGGCAACCTAAACAATCATGTGGGTGTGCCGCTATCCATTCTGCGTCTGCCCTGCGAGGCGCGCGTTGCAGTGCTCGAAATGGGCATGAACCACGCGGGCGAGATCCGGGAACTGTGCGCGATGGCAAAGCCGCGCATCGGCGTGGTCACGAATGTCGGACATGCGCACCTGGAGGCTTTCGATTCCATTGAAGGCGTAGCGGCGGCGAAACGTGAGCTGATTGAATCGTTGCCTGAAGACGGCGTGGCCGTGCTCAACGCGGACGATCCGCTGGTCAGCAAATTTGCGCAGGTGCATCGTGGCCGCACCACCACGTTCGGAATCAATTCGCCCGCCGACGTCCGCGCGGAACAGGTGCAAATCACCGATGGCGGAGTGAGTTTCCAAGTAGACGGCGTTCAATTTGGGAGTACGCTGGTGGGACGTCACAGCGTCTTGAACATCCTGGCGGGATTTGCGGTGGCCTCGCTTTATGGCATCCGTCCCGCGCAACTCACCGAAGTGGTCAAAAATCTTGTAGCGCCTTCCATGCGCGGCCAACGTCTGGTGCATGAGGGCGTTGTAATTTTAAACGATTGCTATAACTCCAATCCCGATGCGGCGCGCACCATGATCGACGTGCTGCGGGATACGCCAGCCAAGCGGCGGATTGCCGTGCTGGGGGAGATGCTCGAGCTCGGACGCTGGTCTGAGTCCCTCCATCGTGATGTAGGAAGTTACGTCGCGAAGGGTGGAATTGATGTGCTTGTAGGGATACGCGGCGAGGCCTGTCACCTTGTTGACGCAGCGAGGCAGGCTGGCCTGGCAGTTGACGCCGCGTTTTTTTTCCCCGATGCGGGCGCGGCAGGCGAACACCTGCGGCGGATCGCGCAACCGGGCGACGTGATTTTGTTCAAGGGTTCGCGAGGCACCCACGTCGAGCATGCTCTGGAGAGGTTCGTCGCGCGGCTCAACGAACCCGCAAAGGGTGCGGAGGCGCCCGCGATTCACTAAAACCACTATGCCGACGCGCTCCGTTTTGCGGGTTGATACCTAGAAGATGCTTTATTGGCTGTTCTACGAAAAGCTGTTTCGCCACTTCACGCCCTTCCGCGTGTTCGGATATGCCACGTTCCGAACTGCCTTCGCCGCGCTGACAGCTTTGTTCCTGTGCCTGGCCTTGGGCCCCTGGCTGATCGCCAAGCTGCGCGAGTTTCAGATCGGCCAATACATTCGCGAGGAAGGCCCGAAGTCGCACATGAAAAAAGCCGGCACCCCCACCATGGGCGGCATTTTGATCATCATCTCCATTTTGATTCCCACGCTGCTGTGGGCCAACTTGACCAATCCTTATGTGTGGATCGCGATGTTCGGCCTGGTGAGTTTCGGGCTGATCGGCTTCTGGGACGACTATGCCAAGATTCGCCGCAAGCAAAATCAAGGCTTGACGGTAAAACAAAAGTTCGGGCTGCAAATTCTGGCCGCGCTGATGGTCGGCTTCATGCTGCTGACGCTGCACGCTCAAAAGGCGTACTCCACCAGCATGAACGTGCCATTTTTCAAATCGTTCAAGCCGGACCTGCTGATCGATTCACTGCTGCGCAACTGGTACACATATCCGCTGGCGTTTGTGTTCTTCTTCGCCTTCATGATTCTGGTGATCGTAGGTTCGTCGGATGCGGTGAATCTCACCGACGGCTTGGATGGCCTGGCCATAGGGCTGATGCTGATTGCGTCGTTCGCCATGACGGCACTGACGTACGTCACCGGGCACGCGCAATTCGCCGAATATCTGGATCTGGCACGCTTGCCGGGCGCATCGGAGCTGACCATTTTCTGCAGCTCCATGGTGGGTGCGTCGCTCGGATTCCTTTGGTACAACGCGCATCCAGCCGAGATTTTCATGGGCGATGTGGGCTCGCTCGCGCTGGGTGGGGCGCTGGGAGTGGTAGCGGTTTTGATTAAGCAGGAAATTCTGTTGATCTTTATCGGCGGCGTATATGTGATCGAGGCGCTGTCGGTGATTTTGCAAGTGGGCAGTTACAAGCTTCGCAAGAAGCGGATCTTCAAGATGGCTCCTATCCATCATCATTTTGAACAACTGGGATGGGAAGAATCGAAGATCATCACCAGGTTTTGGATTGCCGGATTGGTGATGGCGCTGTTCGCGTTGACCACTTTGAAGTTACGGTAGCGCGATGCCAAAGCTGGAAGGAACAAGGGTTGTGGTGGTGGGAATGGCCCGTTCTGGCGTGGCGGCCATACGTTTGCTGCGCCAGCACGGTGCCCGCGTTCGGGCCGTGGATGAGAAACCGATGGGCGAGATAGAAGGCGTGACAGTGGAGCCTCAAACAGAAGCGGCATTTCGCGACGCGGAGCTGGTGGTGATTTCGCCGGGCGTGCCGGCGGATCTGGATCTTCTGGCACCACTGCGTGCGCGCGGTGTTCCGGTGATCGGCGAACTGGAATTGGCCGCGCCGTTTCTTGAGGGACGGAACATCGGTATCACCGGCACCAACGGCAAGACCACAACCACCGCATTGACCGGACATATTCTTCGCGAAAGCGGAATCGCCTGCCAGGTGGGCGGCAACATTGGAACGGCTCCCGCCGAGATGGTGGAAACGTCGAGGCCCGGACAGTGGAACGTGCTGGAGCTTTCAAGCTTCCAACTGGAAACCATCGAAGAATTCCGTGCACCCATCGCCACTTGCCTTAACGTGACGCAGAATCATCTGGACCGCCATCACACTTTCGAAAACTACGCGAACGCTAAGGCGCGTCTGTTCGAGACGCAAGGGCCGGACGATCTTGCAGTGTTGAATGCCGACGATCCCGTTACGGTGACGTTCGCTCAGCGGACGAAAGCGAAAACCGTCTGGTTCAGTGGAACGCACCAGGTTTCCGGTGCGTGGCTGGATGGCGAAGTGATTCGAATGCAGAGCGGCGAGCTTCTGAACGTTCACGACCTTCGCCTGCGAGGGCGTCACAACTACGAAAACGTCGTGGCGGCGGCGCTCATGGCGGAGCGGGCGGGAGCGCGTCTAGAACAAATCGCCCGGGCCGCGGTCACCTTCGCGCCGGTGGAGCATCGCCTCGAGTTTGTCCGAGACGTCAATGGCGTGGCCTATTACAACGATTCGAAAGCCACCAGCGTGGATGCCACGCTCAAAGCTATCGACGCGTTTCCGGGCGGCATCTGGATCATCCTGGGCGGCAAAGATAAAGATAGCGATTATACGGTGCTGCGCTCGCCGCTGCGTGCCAAAGCCAAAGCCGCATTGCTCATCGGCTCAGCCGCCAAGAAAATCGCTTCCCAAATCGGCGATGCCACGCTGGTACTGCAATGCGGCACCCTGGCGGCAGCGGTCCAGCAAGCCTCTCGCGTCGCCTCTCCTGGCGATACCGTCCTGCTTGCGCCCGCCTGCGCCAGCTTCGACCAATTCGAAAATTTCGAACAGCGCGGCCGGGTCTTCAAAGATCTCGTACGCGCCTTGGCGGAAGGAGCAAGCTGATGGCCCAGCGATTGAAGACAGACTGGCTGTTATTTTCCACCATCGTCGCCATGGTCGGTTTCGGCCTGGTGATGGTCTACAGCGCGTCGTCCATGGTGGCGCAGCTCAATCCACGGATCAATTCCAGTTATTACTACGCAGCACACCAACTGGTATGGGCGGCGGTTTCCTTCGTCGCCTTGATGTTCTTCAAGCGCCGCGACTATCGCATGCTGCAGAGTCCCGCTTGGGCCTTCGGATCGCTCGGAATGGTGTTGTTCCTTCAGTTGCTCGTTTTTTTTCTCGACAGCAAAACGCACCGGTGGTTCCGCTTGCAAGGCGTCGGGACATTGCAGCCTTCGGAATTCGCCAAGCCCGCGCTCATCATCTTTTTCGCCTACTTTGTCACGCAAAAGCGGGAAGCCATTAATTCTCGTCGAACGATTGTCGCTGCCGGCTTGGCACTGGCGGTGCTGGCGGCGACGGTTGGTTTGGGCGATCTCGGTACCGCGATCGTGCTGATTGTTCCCGCCGCCGTGGTCTTCTACATCGCCGGACTGGAACGAAAGTTCGTTGTCGCGGCGCTTGCAGTGGGCGCTCTGGTGGCCGTGGGGTTCGTCGCTTCCAAACCTTACCGCATGGCGCGCATGGTTGGGTTTTTCGATCCCGAGTACAAATACATCGACATGCTCGATACCGACGGCAAGATCAAGAAATACATCAGCCAATCGGTGACCACGCGCGATGCGGGCTATCAGGTTCGCCAATCCAAAATTGCGATCGGCAGCGGCGGACCGCTGGGCGTCGGCCTGATGCAGGGCAAACAAAAGATCCTGTATCTCCCCGAAGCGCATACCGATTTCATTTATGCCGTGGTGGGCGAAGAGCTGGGGCTGTGGGGTTGCGGGGCGATTCTGCTGGGATTCCTGGTCATCTTGTGGCGCGGCGTCCAGCTGTATTGGGTGGCGAACGACGACTTTGGCCGCTATCTCGCGCTCGGCGTCACTTCGTCCATTGTGATTCAGGCGTTGATCAACATGAGCGTCGTGCTCGGCATGGGTCCAACCAAGGGCATTCCATTGCCGATGATCAGCGCCGGCGGCAGTTCATTGCTGAGCACGCTCATTTGTCTGGGGATGTTGCTCAGTGTCAGCGAGCACTCCGGATACTGAGGATGGAAAAGGTGTGGCAACCATCGTGATGGCTGGCGGAGGAACGGGTGGGCATGTGGTGCCGCTGCTCGCGGTGGCGCGGGAGCTCGAAGCCGACGGCCACCAATCGGTCTTCATCGGCACCCGCAAAGGCTTTGAGGCGAAGCTCGTGCCGGCGGCTGGATTTCCGCTCGAGTTCATCGACATTGGCGGCTTGAATCGCGTGGGGATGCTGCGGACAGTTCGATCGCTGGCCCAACTGCCGTTCAGTGTTTTGCGGTCGAAGCAATTGCTCGATCAGCATCAGGCGGCGGCGGTCTTCAGCCTGGGCGGTTATGCCGCCGGGCCCGTGGTGCTGGCGGCGCTGTGGAAGCGTTCGCCGCTGGTGGTGATGGAGCCGAACGCGATGCCCGGTCTCACCAACCGTAAGATCGGCCGGTTTGTCCATCGCGCGCTCCTGGGTTTTCCCGACACCGCCCGCTTCTTTCCTGCCGGGAAATCGGAAATCACCGGCCTGCCCGTCCGCCCCGAGTTCTTCAAGATCGCGCCCAAGCATCGCGATGCCAAGCTGACCATTCTGATCACCGGCGGCAGCCAGGGATCGCGGACGTTGAACGAAGCCGCGCGCGGCAGTTGGAGCTATTTTCGAGAGGCTCGCTTTCCGGTCCGGTTCATCCATCAGACCGGGACAGCGGCCCACGCCGCGCTGGCGCAAAAGTTCGTCGAAAGCGGAATGGAGGGCGAGGTGACGCCGTTTATCGACGACATGCCCGCGGCGTTCGCTCGTGCCGACCTGGTAATTTGCCGTGCGGGCGCGGGCGCGGTGGCGGAATTGGCGGCGGCGGGCAAGCCGTCCATCCTGGTTCCTTTGCCCACGGCTGCCGATCAGCATCAATTACGGAATGCCGAAGCGTTCCAAAAGGCCGGCGCGTCCATTCTGGTGCTCGATCCGGAAATGGATGGGGGCCGGTTGTTTGAAGAAGTCCAAAAGTTACGCACGCGGCCCGAATTGTTACAGCGCATGGGGGAGCGGGTCCGGACGTTCGCGCATCCCGATGCGGCTCGCCGCGCGGCAAATGTGTTGGAAGAGGCAATCTCCCATTGACATTGCTATTGAAAGCCGAAACAATACAATATAAAAATGTTTTTTAAGCCGCAACACATGCACTTCGTCGGAATCGGCGGCATCGGCATGAGCGNNCATGAGCGGCATCGCCGAGGTGTTGCTCAATCTGGGTTATCAGATTAGCGGGTCGGATTTAAAACTGAGCCCCACCACCGAGCGCCTGGTGTCGCTGGGAGCGCGGGTTTACGAAGGCCACACTGCAGCGAACGTTACCGGCGCTAAGGCGATTGTGGTGAGTTCGGCGGTGGATGCCGGGAATCCGGAAGTTCAGGAAGCGCGCCGCTTGTTGATTCCCGTCATCCAGCGCGGCGAGCTGCTGGCTGAGTTGATGCGTCTGAAGTACGGCATAGCGATTGCCGGAAGCAATGGCAACACTACCACGACGTCGATGACCGCAACGGTGCTGAATATGGCCGGGCTCGATCCCACGGTGGTGGTGGGTGGGAAAGCAGCATCGATGGGCGGCTCCAATGCGCGTGTCGGGCAAAGCGACTTCTTGGTTGTGGAATCGGACGAGAGCGATGGATCGTTTCTGAAACTCAGCCCCATCCTGGCGGTGGTGACTAACATCGACCGCGAACATCTGGATCACTATCCGTCCATCGTTGAGATTCGCGCCGCGTTCCTCGAGTTCATCCAAAAGGTTCCGTTCTACGGCGCGGCTATCTTGTGCCTGGACGACGAGAATGTCCAACAGCTTCTTCCGCTGGTGAATCGCCGCACGGTTACTTACGGCCGCAGCCCGCAAGCCACTCTGCAAATCGCGGATGCCGATTGCGGGGCATTCGAGAGCCATTTCTCGGTTCAGACGCGCGGTCACAACCTCGGAACATTTCATCTGCGCGTCCCGGGCATACACAACGTCCTGAATGCCACGGCGGCCATAGCGGTGGGCTTAGAGCTGGACATCAAGCTGGAGTCGATTCGCGAGGCGATCGCCAGTTATTCCGGCGTCGATCGCAGGTTTCAGACGCGCGGCCAGGCCCGCGGCGTCACGGTGATTGACGATTACGGCCATCATCCAACCGAGATCCGCGCCACCCTGGCCGCCGCGCAGCTTTGCAAGTTTCGCCGCGTCCATGCCGTCTTCCAGCCGCATCGCTACACACGCACGCAACACTTGATGGATGAGTTTGCAAAAAGCTTTCATCAGGCCGACGCGGTGTATGTGCTCGACATCTACGCGGCTTCTGAAGCGCCTATCGAAGGGATTACGGGTCAGGCCCTAGCCGATCGGATTCGCGACTTTGGGCATCGCTGCGTGCATTACACGGGAACGATCCCGCAGACCGTCAGCGCGGTCCTGGAAAAAGTGCGCGATCAAGATGCGGTCTTGACGCTCGGCGCCGGTAATGTGTGGCAAGCCGGCGATCGCATTTTGGAAAAGCTCCGGGAGGCTGCGTAAGTGGCGTCGGAATCCAGCGCGAAATCCGGATCGAAGAATCGGCGCATCCCGGCCACGCGCCTGTTGGTCCGCTTTGGCGGCATCGCGATTGCCGTGGGAATAGTGCTCAGCGGTTGCATCTACGCGTCGGAGAGTTTCGAGCGTTTCCTGATTCGCGATCCGCGCTTCTTCTTGCCGGGCCCAGCCGACTACGGATTAGAAAGCCCCAACCTGGAACTGCACGGCGTGAAATACGCATCGCGCCAGCAGATTCTGCGACTCTTTGAGCCGGACTATGGCCGCAGCTTGTATCTGTTCCCGCTCGCCGCGCGCCGCAAAACATTGCTCGGCGTCCGCTGGGTGCATGATGCTTCCATTGCGAGGATCTGGCCCGATCGCGTGATCGTACAAATCTGGGAACGAAAGCCCGTGGCGTTCATCAAGCTGCCAGCCGAGAGCATGGTGCGTTGGGCGCTCATCGATGAGGAAGGCGTCATTCTGGACCCTCCGGTGAAAGCGTCGTTCCAGCTTCCCGTTTTGGCTGGAGTGATGGGCGGCGAGAGCCAGGAAAAGCGCGGCGTTCGCGTGCGGCGGATGCAGCGGCTGATGAAGGAACTGGGGCCGCTCTCCGACAACGTGTCCGAAGTTGACGTAACCGATCTGGACGACTTGAAGGTTACAGAACAAGCGGGTGGCAGCGCGGTGTCGCTCATGCTGGGCGACCGCAACTTTTCTTCCAGGCTGAGAAACTTCCTGGAACACTTTCCCGACATTCATCGGAAGATGCCTCAGGCCACCTCGTTCGACCTCAGGCTCGACGATCGCATCACGGGTTTGGAGGCCTCTCGCGATGCCCGATAAATCTGAACTGGCAGTGGGGCTCGATCTTGGAAGCTCGTCCACGCGCTGCCTCATCCTGCGCATGGAAGGCGGCCGCGTGCGCTATGCGGGTCACAGCGAAGTCCCCTCCGATGGTTGGAGTAAGGGTCGTTTAGCCGATCAACAGGCCGTCACTGCGTCCGTGCGCGCGGCCGTGCATGAAGCCGAGGTGCAGGCGCGAGTCTCGGTGGACACGCTGGTGCTCGGTATCGGCGGTTCCAGCGTCGAGGGATGCAATGCGCGCGGCATTTATGAATTTGGCAGGCCGCGCCCAGTAACGATCGACGACATGGCCTACGCGGTGGAGCGCAGCGAGCAAGTGCGGCTGGAAGAAGATCGCATCATTCTGCACTTATTCCCGCAGGATTTTACGCTAGACGGACGCGCCGGCAAGCGCTACCCGCGCGGTTCCATCTGTTCACGCCTGGAAGCGAACGTGCATATCACCACGTGTTCTGAGCAGGAACACTATGCCATCCTGCACGCCGTGCAGCAAGCATCGTACGCTATCGAGGAATCGATGTTTGAGCCGGTGGCCACCGCCTATTCTTCGGTGAACCGCGACGATCGTAATCGTGGCGTCGCAGTGGTGGACATTGGCAAGCATTCGACAGACCTGGTGGTTTACGACGGCGAAGCGGTGTTGCTGGCGCGGAGTCTCGCCGTTTCCGCGGATCACTTCACGCGCGACGTGGCCGTGGGCCTGACCGTGCAATACAACGACGCCGAGCGGCTGAAGTTGGAATACGGCTGCGCGATGCTGGGCCTGACCTCCGACAACAGTTATATCGAGGTTCCATCGAACGAAGGCCGCATGCCTCGCGAAGCTCCGCGCAAGCAGTTGAACGAGATTCTGGAAGCGCGCGCCGAGGAGCTGTTCATCCACGTGGGATCGGAATTGGTGACCATCGGCATGGATCAAAAACTTCTGGAAGGCGTGATCCTGGCCGGCGGCGGGGCGATGTTGAACGGCATGTGCGACATGGCCGAGCGAGTGCTCAATTGCCCGGCGCGCAATGCGATCCCCGAGGGTATTCAGGATTTGCCGGACGATCTTTGCAATCCCATGTGGGCCACCGCCTCGGGATTGGCGCGCTACTCGGCGCGGCTGAAGACCAATCGAGAGACCAAACGCCGGGCTCCCGGGCTTATAGGGATGTTGTTCCGATGATTTTCCATGTGATTTCCAAAACGATCGCGACAGGAGGCTTTGAATGGACGCATTGAAGTTCGCCATACAAGAAGAAGTTCTCGCTGGCACCAAAATCAAGGTGGTGGGCGTGGGCGGAGGCGGCTCGAACGCCGTCGCCAGAATGATGAACGAAGGCTTGCAAGGCGTCGAATTTCATATTTTGAATACCGACGTCCAGGCGCTGAACGCGTCGCAGGTTCCCAACAAGCTGGCCATCGGCTCCAAAGTGACGAATGGTCTGGGTGCGGGCTCGGATCCTGGGCTCGGCAGACAGGCGGCGCTCGAAGACACCGAGCGCATTATCGAAGTTTTGGAAGGCGCCGACATGGTGTTCGTGACGGCCGGCCTCGGCGGAGGCACAGGCACCGGAGCTGCTCCCGTAGTCGCTTCGCTTGCTAAGGAATTAAACGCCCTCACCGTCGCTGTGGTCACCAAGCCATTCGCCTTTGAAGGGCCACGCCGCATGAAGCAGGCCGATCGCGGGCTCTCTGAACTCGGCGGCACGGTAGATACGGTGATCACCGTTCCGAACGATCGTTTGCTCGAACTGGTCCCGCGCGGCACCAGCTTCTTTGAAGCATTCCGCATCGCCGACGATATTTTGCGGCAAGCCGTGCAAGGCATCAGCGATATCATTACGACGCCCGGTCTGATCAACCGTGACTTTTCCGATATCCGCGCCATCATGCTTGGCATGGGCTACGCAATGATGGGCACCGCATCGGCTTCGGGCGAGAACGCGTCTATTGAAGCTGCTCGCCAGGCCATCAGTTCGCCATTGATGGAAGAAGGCGGAGTGAGGGGCGCACGCGGCGTCCTGATCAACATCACCGGTTCCAGCAAACTGAGCCTGCATGATGTGAACGAAGCTTGCTCGCTCATCCGCGGTGCAACGGCCAACGAAGACGCTCAGATCAACTTCGGCGTGGTGATGAACGAATCGCTGAAGGATACCGTGAAGATCACCGTTATCGCCACCGGATTTCAGCGCGATAACCTGCCGCAACTCGCTCGGCGAGCCACGGCGTCGGCGTCCGTCGAGCCCATATTCTTCGAAAACGTCCCCGCGCCTGCGCTTCCCCAGCACGTGGCCCCGCCGGCTCCGGTAGCAGAGCCACTGTTCAGTACAGGGCTGAGCGCGGGATCGTCACTCTTCCGCGAAATGTCGCAGGAGCATGAGCCGGTTGAAGAGCCGGAGATGGAAGAAGCCACGCCGATGTCCATGCCGGTGGATGATATCGAAGTGCCCGCATTTATGCGTCGAGAGCGGCGGTTGTATCAGTAGAATTCATCCGTGTTCATCGGCGTTAATCAGTGGCCAAAATGTGTTCGCCACAGATGAACACGGATTAACGCCGATTGCTCTCCAGATCCTTGAGTCGGGCACGCAGTACGCGACAGCCTTCCTCGCTGCAGTACGAGCCTTTTGTAGCCGGTACCCTCCAGAAAGTTCCGTATGGTCTCGATGGCGTACTTGCGCGATTCGGCGTAATCCATTTTTCGAGCCATAATAAGCCATCAGTCCAACCGATAAGGATAACAACTGCGAGAATTGAAGTATGGACGAAAAAGATCCAGTCCTCCAAATGTGGGGCGTCGGCAAAGAGATTTGGTCCGATACCAATCCGGACAAATATGTCCGCGACCTGCGCGCCAATTGGTTCGCCGATGATACGCTCGTCGGCGATGGCGAGAAGCCTGAGGATTACTGAAACACCGGCTGTACTCGCGATCCGCTCTGAATCTGCTTTTCCGATGGCAGCGCGGCGGCGTCCCCTTCGCTGAGCCCCGACAGTACCTGCGACTTGGTATAGCTCGAAATACCCAAATTCACTTTGCGCCACACCACGCGATCTTCCTGTAGAAGCAGGACCCCCGTCTCGGAACCCTGCCGCCGGATCGCTTCCTTCGGAATCGCGAGAACGCGTTCGGCAACAGTGGCCTGAATATCTGCGTTAATGTTGGCGTTCGGAAGCAGATCGCGGTCTGGATTTTCAATGATGCATCCCACTTCACCCACCTGCCGCGTCCCCAGCGGCACAATCTGCGTTGGCAGCTTGTCCACTACGCCCTTCCATTGATGCCCGGGCAATGCGTCCCAGGTGATGACTACCAACTCGCCTTCGTGGACCTTCCCCAGATCGGGCTCGTCCACGTAAACTGTCACGCGCACCCGATCGAGCCTGCCTACCTTGGCAATCGCATCCCCTGGATTGACGTACGAACCTTGCTTCAAATCGAAATCGTACACCGTCCCGTTCATCGGCGCGCGAATAATGCTGAGATCCAGATTGCTCTTTGCAACGTCGGCGGAGGACTGCGCCTCTTGCAGCCGAGCCTTGGCGATTTCCTTATCGATGCCGGTGACCAGCGCCGTCTTGCTCTTTTCTAGAGACTGAATTCTCAACTGCAGCTGATCCACAAGCTGGCGCGCCGTATCCAGCTCCTGACGCGTGGCGGCCTGTTTCGACACCAACCGGTCCAGGGCCTGGTAATTCTTTTGCGCGACGTCCAAATCGAGCCGCGCTCGGGCAAGATCGGAATCGATCTGCTGGCGCTCCCCCACGCGTCCGCCTTGCGTCAAAACTTGTTCTTGCGCTTTGGCCTCTTGAATAGCGGCTTGCGCTTTTGCCAAATCGGCGCCTGCAACTCGCGTGTCGAGCTCAACCAGCGGTTGGTCTTTTGCCACTTGCTGCCCACGGCTGATGTAAACCCGCGTTAGCAGCCCGGCGCGTTCCGAGCGCACCGGCATCCACTCAATCGGCTCTACTTTTCCATTGGTGCTCAGCGAACTGGTGAGCGTCTCGCGCGTCACTTTGACAAACTCAACGTCAGGAGGAGCCGCCTTTTTCGTGGCAACCCAAGCTACGATTACTGCTGCGCCTACTAAGAGAATGGCGAGCCAGCTTCGGCTACGGCTCACAGGTGGGTCCTCGCAAAGGGGTCAATTACCATTCTCCCAGAATCTATTCCAACACCGCTAGCGTGTCGCCAGCGGATACCGTATCGCCGGCGTGCGCGCGAATCTCGATGACACGGCCGGGGCGCGACGCTTTCATCTCGTTTTGCATCTTCATCGCTTCCACTACCACCAGGCCTTGTCCCGCCTCCACTGCGTCGCCCACCTGCACTAGCACGCGAACCACCTTGCCGGGCATCGGCGCTGAGACGTTTTGCCGGCCCGACCCCACGGCCCCGCGTGAGCTTCGGCTTGCGTCGCGCGGATCCCGGACGTGTACTATGAACCGCCGTCCGCCCACTTCCGCGCTTAGCCCTTGCGATGTTTCCACCAGTCGAATCTCGTAGCTCTCGCCATCCAGCAGCACTGAGTAGACGCCCGGCTCTACTTCTTTGACGGATATGAGTTGCTCAGAATCGATTTCGATGCTGCGGTCATCCACCGCCACTAGCCACTTCATCGAAGTAGCTGGCCTCGCCCTTCCGCCTGCCAGCGGGATCCTTCCACCTCTGCTACCGCCGTCGCGNNACTGCGATGTCGAGCTCAGGTGGAGGCGCAGCCCGAGGCTTCCGTCTCGCCAGAAAATCGGCCACAAACTCGGTGGACAAGTTGCCCGCTAGGAACTCTGGGTCTTCAAGAATTTCGCGAAAGAAGGCGATATTGGTCTGGATGCCGGCCACGGCGTACTCACCCAGCGCGCGCTGCAGACGCTGCACCGCGGTGTTCCGGTCCGGTCCCCAAGTCACNNGAATCCAACCGCACGCCGGGTCCACTAGGCTCCCGCAATTGGGCGATTTTACCGGGCGAAGGAAAGAACTGGTTCTCCGGATCCTCGGCGCACACCCGGCATTCCATGGCCCAGCCGCGCCAGCCGATCTCCTTCTGCGTAAATGGCAGAGCCTCACCCGCGGCGATGTGCAATTGCAGGTGAACCAGATCGTGGCCGGTCACCAACTCCGTCACAGGGTGCTCCACTTGCAGGCGCGTGTTCACTTCCAGGAAATAAAAGTTCCCGCCATTGTCAGCCAGGAACTCAACCGTACCCAGGTTGTCGTAGCCGGCGACGCGTGCAATCTTCAACGCTGCTTCGCCCATGGATTCGCGCAACTCCGGATGCCTCGCTACCCACGGCGACGGACATTCTTCGATGATCTTCTGATGACGCCGTTGCAGCGAGCATTCGCGCTCGCCCAAGTGCACCAGGTTCCCGTGATGATCGCCGGCGATCTGAATCTCGATGTGACGCGGCTTTTCGATCACTTTCTCAATGTAGATTTCGCCGTTTTGAAACGACCTTTCCGCTTCGCTAGACGCATCTCGGATAGCGGATTCCAGCTCGCTCTCCTGGTTGACGCGCCGCATCCCCTTGCCACCGCCGCCCGCCGCTGCCTTCAGCAGAACCGGGTACCCGATATCACGGGCCAGTGCACGCGCTCGATCGATATTGGTGGCCGCCTCTTCACTGCCCGGCACCACAGGCGCGCCCGCTTGTTTCGCGAGAGTGCGCGCGGCAGTCTTAGAACCCAGGCGTCGGATCGATTCGGGCGAAGGTCCGATGAAGACGATACTCGCTTCGGCGCACGCGGTCGCGAATCCGGCGTTCTCGCTCAGGAAGCCGTACCCAGGATGGATGGCCTCGGCCCGGTGTTTTTTCGCCGCTTCGAGAATGCGATCCACGCGCAGATAGCTCTCCGGGGACGGCGCAGGTCCGATGTGCTCTGCCTCGTCGGCTAAGCGAACATGCAGAGCGCCACGATCGGCATCCGAGAATACCGCAATGCTGCGAATCTTCATTTCGCGCAGCGCTCGAATGATGCGCACGGCGATTTCGCCACGATTCGCCACCAATACCCGACCAAACATGCACCGTGATTTTAGCAGAGCAAGCCTGCATTCACGGTAATCTAAACTGCATGGACCACGACGAATTCCGGCGTTACGGGCACCAGGTGGTGGATTGGATCGGCGATTACCTAGAAGACATCCGGCAATATCCCGTGCTGCCGGACATGAAGCCGGGCGATTTGGTGGATCGCCTGCCCGCGCATGCACCCGATCACGGCGAATCGATGGACGTCATCCTGGAGGATTTTCAGCGCTCCATCGTTCCCGCGCTCACCCATTGGAATCATCCCCGCTTCTTCGCCTACTTCGCCATCTCCGCGTCGCATCCGGGCATTCTCGCTGAAATGTTGGCGGCGGCCTTGAACGTCAACGGCATGCTGTGGAAGAGCTGCCCCGCGCTCACCGAGCTAGAACAAGTAACCCTGGGATGGCTGCGCCAATGGATGGGCCTGCCTTCGGAATTCTTCGGCATCATCTACGACACTGCTTCCATCGGTACTCTGCACGCCATCGCGGCGGCGCGCGAAATGGCCGACCCCGAATCGCGCACGCGCGGGAACCCTCCGGGTTTAGTGATGTACACCTCCGAGCATGCGAATTCATCGGTGGAAAAGGCCGGCATCACGCTCGGCATCGGACAGGACAACATTCGCAAAATTCCGGTGGACGATGCGTTCCGCATGCGCGTGGATGTCCTGCGCGAGACCGTGGCAGCCGACCAGCGTGCGGGCAAGCGGCCATTTTGTATTATTCCAACCATCGGTACCACTTCAACATCCAGCATCGACCCCGTGGATGCGATCGCCGACGTCGCGGATGAGTGCGGCGCATGGCTCCACGTGGACGCTGCGTATGGAGGTGCGGCAGCGGTTGTTCCCGAGCTGCAGTCGATCTTACACGGAGCCCAGCGCGCGCACTCGCTGGGGGTGAATCCGCACAAATGGCTGTTCACGCCTTTCGACCTCAGCGCGTTCTACACACGCAAGCCCGAGATATTGCGCCAAGCCTTCTCGCTGGTGCCGGTGTATTTGCGAACCGACGAGGATCCGCGCGCCGTGAATTACATGGACTATGGAGTGCAGCTCGGCCGCCGCTTCCGCGCACTGAAGCTGTGGTTTATCATGCGCCACTACGGACACGAAGGAATCGCCGAGCTGATACGCAAGCACATGGCTTACGCGCAACGGCTGGCGGGTCTGATTCGCGAGCATCCCGATTTCGAGATTGCCGCGCCCACGCCTTTCTCGCTGATCTGCTTCCGCTATCGCGGCTCCGATGACGACAATCGCGCGTTGCTCGAAGCGGTGAATGCCTCGGGCAAAGCGTTCTTGTCTCACACCGTGCTGAACGGCCGGTTCGTTTTGCGGCTGGCCATCGGAAACATTGCCACCCAGTGGGAGGATTTGGAGGAGACCTGGAACCTGGTGCGGCAAAGCGCGAAGAACTCAGTGCTCAAATAGTTTTTTGCAGAAGAAATTCATCCACCGTGCTGAGCAACAGCGAGGGATGAACGGGCTTCGAAATATAGCCGTTCATGCCCGCCTCCAGGCAGCGCTCTTTGTCGCCATTCATGGCATGCGCCGTCATCGCGATAATCGGCAGATGGCTCCAGCGCGCGTCTTTGCGGATCAGCCGCGTGGCTTCCAAACCGTCCAGCACGGGCATTTGCACATCCATTAACACCAGATCGAAAGGGGCGCTTTTCTCCAGCTTGCTCAGCGCCTCTTGTCCGTCATTTGCCAGCTCAATGGAAAAGCCGCGCTTACGCAATACGGCCGTCACCACTTTCTGGTTCACGTGATTATCTTCCACCACCAGAATCCGGGCGGGACTTCCGGAACCGGCAGGTAGCGCGGCAACCTGCTCGGGAGCTTTCGCCTTCTGCGGCACGCCATCCAGCGCCTCTGCTTCGCACTTTAGTGTAACGGCGAAGGTACTTCCATGGCCCAGCTCGCTCTGAACCTGGATGTCGCCGCCGTGCAAGGCCACCAGGCTGCGGGTGATGGCCAGGCCCAATCCGGTTCCGCCGAATCGGCGGCTGACGCTGCCATCAGCCTGCGTGAACTTTTCGAAAA
>PKZC01000378.1 GCA_003132905.1 Bryobacterales bacterium
GAGTGCGTATTCTTTTCGCAATTGCTCTGCTCCCGTTCGGCTTAGTTGCGCAGAACGGCTCCGAACAACGCGCCCAATGGAACCAGCCGGTCAAGCCGTTCCGCATCATCGGCAACATTTACTATGTCGGCGCAGCCAACGTCTCTTCGTTTTTTATCCAGACACCTGAGGGCGCGATTCTGCTGGATGGCGGCCTGCCCGAAACCGCGCCAGTCATCGAGAAGAACATCGCCGACCTCGGCTTCTCGATCAAAGACGTCAAGATCTTGCTCAACAGCCATGCGCACTTCGATCATTCTGGCGGCTTGGCCGAATTGAAGAAGCGATCGGGTGCGCAAATGATCGCAAGCGAGCGCGATCGTCCAGTGCTCGACACGGCCCAAGGCGGCCTAGGCGCCTTTCCCGCTGTTCACGTCGATCGCGTGATCGGCGACCGGCAAACCGTCCAACTTGGCGGCGTCACGCTCACCGCCCATCTCACACCCGGTCACACGAAAGGATGCACGACGTGGAGCATGCCTGTTTCGAGCGGCGGCAAGACGTATCAAGTGGTCTTCTATTGCAGTACCACCGTGGTAGACAAGCTGGTGAACAATTCCAACTATCCGGGCATCGTCTCCGATTACATGCGAAGTTTCGCCGAACTGCGCAAGATGCCGTGCGATGTTTTCCTGGCGCCCCACGCGGGCTTTTTCAAGCTGGATGAAAAGCGCAAACAACTGGACGCGGGCAAGCTAGACGCGTTTGTCGATCCCACCGAAATGCAGAAATTCGTCAACGAATCGGAACAAGCATTCCGCAAAGAGTTAGACGAGCAGATTCATCAATGACCCGCGGCCTTCGCCGCCGCTGCCTTCGTCAAGATCAAGATATGCTGCCGCGGTAACGTCTCGATCACCTGGCTCAGAGCGAACCCTTGCGGCTCCAACTCCGCCCTCACTTCGGCCACCGTCATCTTGTGCTCCTCGCGAATCGGCACCCTCGGGTCTTCCTTGCGATATTCCAGCAGCACCAGCCGTCCGTCGGGCTTCAGTGCCTCGCGAATCTTGTCGATCATCTCACGCGGCTTCGAGAACTCGTGATACACATCCACCAGCAGCACCAAATCCATCCGGCCGGGCGGCAGCTTTGGATCGGCCTCCTCGCCCTGCACGGTTTCGATGTTCGTGAGTCCGGCCTTGGCCGCGTTGTCCCGCAGCCGCGCTAGCATCTCGGGCTGCAGATCGTTGGCGTAGACCTTGCCCGTCGGACCCACACGTTTCGCGAGACGCAGCGACATGTATCCGGTGCCCGCGCCGACGTCTGCCACAACCATGCCCGGGCGAATGCCCAGCGCATCCAGCGCGCCTTCCGGATTCTCTTCTTTCTCGCGCTCCGGCCGATTCAGCCAGTCCGCGCCCTGCACGCCCATCATGCCCGCGATTTGCCGGCCTGTTACCGGGTGCTGGCCTTGGCCGGCGAACAGAGTCGCGGCTGCGCCGAAGGCAACCAACCAGAAACGCCGGGTCATCAGCANNAGCATACTGGCGTTGTATCATAAGGCCATGGGGCAGCGTTGGACCCTCATCACCGGCCTGATTTTCATTACTGCCGCCACTGCGCTCCCGCACGACATCATCACCACTCCCATTACCTGGGATCGCGAAATCTCGCGCATCGTTTACGAACGCTGTGCCTCCTGCCATCATGACGGCGGTCAGGCATTCTCGCTGATGACCTACGCCGAGGCTCGCCCTTGGGCGGTCGCCATCAAAGAAGAAGTGCTGGAACGCCGCATGCCTCCCTGGGGCGCGGTCAAAGGATTCGGCGATTTTCGCAACGACAAGGCGCTGACGCCAGAGCAATTGGAACTCATCACTAGTTGGGTGGGTGGCGGCGTTCCGGAAGGCGAAGCGAAGGATCTAGCGCCCGATCCTAAATTGGACCAGCAGCCGCCGGATGTTCCTTCACACGGGGTAATCACGGTCAGCGGCGAGTTTCAGCTGCGCAAGGATTTTTCCCTGGACGGGCTGTTGCCCAAAAACGTGCCAGACGAAGCAGCATTTCAGATCACAGCCGAGTTGCCCGACGGAAGCATTGAGCCGCTCTTATGGTTCGAACATTACCAAACCAAGTTCGCCCATCCGTTCCTTTATCGCAGTGCCATTGATTTGCCGGCCGGCACGAAGATTCACGGCGTTCCGGCGGGCTCAACCGTGCTGCTTCTGCCCGCTGCTCCCGCTACAACGACGGCTACTCGAGTTCCTTAACCGGAATATCGAAATGGGCGGTGTTCACCACGCCCTTGCGCTGGAACTGCACCCACACGCGATAGGTGCGCGCACGCGGAAAATCGAGACTGAATTGGATTTGCGGACCGCCATCGGCGATGAACGGATGCGTGTGGATTAAGTCAATCAAGTCGTCACTAGCGGCCAGCATATGCGCCCACGCGCCGATATATTTTTCGAGGCCATCGGCCGGCGCTAGCCGAAAATAGATCTGCGTCTTCTGCGCGGCGATGGGCTGCGGCGGATCGGTGGTCATTTCCACCTGCATATTCTCCATTTGCTTGGCCGAATAATCGCGCGGAAGTGACGCCGGGGGCGGGGGCGTTCCCTGGACAAACACGGTCTTCGCGATCAGCTGGGGCGTTGCTCCATCCGGATAAAAATCGCCCAGCACGCGATACATGCCGGGCTTCGGAAACGCAAGGTTATAGAGGAAATCGCCATCCGGTTGGAACACAGGATGGTCGTGCAAGAAAAATTGCAAATCCTGGCTCACCACAAACATGTGGAACAGCTTCTCGTGGACGATCTGGAAATCTTTTACCGGCCGATCCTTCCAGGGATCATGCACGCTGAACTTCAGTTGCTCGGGCTGGTTGGGCTTCACCGCTCGCGGCGTGACCGTGAGGTCGAGATGGAACTCCACCGGCTCTGGGATGCCTTCGCGCAACTTCATGCCGCAGCGTCTGCAATTGCCGGGCTGGTTGGAGCGGACATCCGGGTCCATGGGGCAGATGAAAACTTTGTCTTGCCCCCACAAAAGACTTGGCGCCCAAAGAAAACCGAAAACCAATAACAGCAAGAGAACACGGCCTGCTGTATACATGCCTTGATAGTAACCTATCCTCTACTTGGCGGGGGTTCCCAAATGAGCCACGAACCAGTCCCTGGCCGCGCTGCTGGACACTTCGAACTCGTCCACATACGGCGCGAAATGTCCGCCCGAGAGCAGCACCAGTTTCTTCGGCTCGAGCGCCCGATTATAGGCCTCCAGCTGTAAATCCGTGCACGTAATGAAATCCTGCAGCCCGATGATCATTTGCAGAGGAGTTGGGCTGATGTAAGGCACGTAAATGCCGGGCTCGTATCCTCGGGCGAACTCCATGCTTCGCAACGTAACTTCGTTTCGCCAGTTCGGGGCATCCTTGGTGGCGCTGAGGAAATAATCGCGCGATTCACCGGTTGGATAGAGCGGATTCTGGGACGCCTCGCCTATCATCTCCGACGCCTCGCCAACCAGGGGACGCATCGCGGGAGCTTCACCCTGCATGCGGCGCGCACGGTCATCCGCGAACGCCTGGGTGATCGCTTCCACTTTATCCATCGGGACGCGGCGCAACCCACTCTGGTGACCGCTGATGGTTGGCACCTGCACCGATACGCATTTCACGCGGCGGTCGGTAGCCGCCACCATCAGGCAATGCCCGCCGCTGTAACTGCTGCCCCAAATGCCAACACGCCCGGAGTCAATCCCGGGGAGCGTGCTGGTATACGTAATGGCGTGCCGGTAATCCTCGGCTTGCTGCCACGGATTTAGCTCCTGGCGGGGTAAGCCGTCGCTAGCGCCCAGATTCCGAAAATCAAAGAGGAGAACCGCCAGCCCCGCGCCCGCGAACGTCTCCGCATAATTGGGGAGATCCATCTCCTTCACGCACGAGAACCCGCCCGCCATAACCACCACCGGCAGCGGGTCCGCCGCGCTTTCGGGCCGATACAACCAGCCGCGGATTGCACTTCCGTCCGCGTTGAACTCTACATCATGACGACGATAATTCAATTACCGGCTCTACTTCAGCGGCGAGAAGTCAGTGGGATCCATATAGGTGGAATCCACTTTTTCTACCAGCTTTGCGTCACCCTGCTGCGACTTGATCATCTCCTGGAACGCCGGGTCGGCCTGGAATGCGGCCCAGTGCTTCTTCGCCTCCTCCCGGTTGGGATGAGCCAGGATGTAGATGAACGTATTGTCCGACGCGGGCGCATCCACGGGCGCCCAATAACCCACAGCCTGCAGATCGTGCTTGGCGAACCACTTGGTGACCTTATCGCGAAATTCCGCCTGCAAAGCGGTAGCCTTGCCCGGCACCGTGTGATAGATGCGCAGCTCGAATACGCGATTGCTATCGGCCCGAACCTGGTTCAAGCGAACTAAACGAGCAGTTAATAACGATCCAGCGGCGAAGGAAATCAGCGCGATGACGCAAACGGTCCATCCTTTGAGTGTCCAGCGGTTGAGTGTCATGGCTAGCGATGCTATCAGACACTCTGGCGATCGGTCAACAAGCGAGGACACAAGCGAGGACCGCAACGCGATCGCCCCCCAGTCCCAACTGGCCAATCCCAAACCGCCAACCCCTAGTCCCTAGTGCTCCCCTACCGCTTTCCGCTCCAGCATGGCTACAATGGTGCTTTAGGTCTGCTCACTTATGCCCGTTCCAGTCTCCCAAATGTGGACCGTAGCAACCTACGTCCTCAAGCAGCGTCTGAAGCGCCGCGAGCGTTACCCGCTGGTCCTGATGCTGGAGCCGCTGTTCCGCTGCAACCTGGCTTGCGCGGGCTGCGGCAAGATCCAGTATCCGGCCCATATTCTTAAGAAAAACCTTTCACCCGAAGAATGTTTCAAGGCCGTGGATGAGTGCGGCGCGCCGATGGTTTCGATTCCCGGCGGTGAACCGCTGATGCATCCGGAAATCGACAAGATCGTCGAGGGCCTGGTGGCGCGCAAGAAGTACATTTACCTTTGCACCAACGCGCTGCTGCTCAAGGAAAAGCTGTCGCTCTTCAAGCCGAGCAAGTACCTGACATTTTCCGTCCACCTGGACGGCCAGCGCGAGCATCACGATTTCTCGGTGTGTCGCGAAGGCGGTTATGAGATCGCCGTCGAAGCCGTTCGCGAAGCGGTGCAAGCCGGCTTCCGCGTCACCACCAACAGCACGCTGTTTGATGGCGTGGATCCACAAAGCGTCCGGGCGTTCTTCGACGAAATGATGGATCTGGGCGTCGAGGGAATCATGGTTGCTCCGGGCTATTCTTACGACAAAGCGCCCGACCAGCAGCATTTCATGGGACGCGCACGCACGCGCCGCACCTTCAAAGCGATCCTTTCGAATCGCAAGAAGAAATGGCAGTTCAATCAGTCGCCGTTGTATCTGGAATTTCTCATGGGCAAGCGCCAATACAATTGCACGCCCTGGGGCATGCCAACTTACAACCTGTTCGGATGGCAGAAGCCTTGTTACTTGCTGCAGGATGGCTATGCCGACACTTTCGCCGAGTTGATGGAAACCACCGCTTGGGATCAATACGGAAACCAATCAGGAAATCCGAAGTGCGCCAATTGCATGGTGCATTGCGGGTTTGAGCCATCGGCTGTTCACGACGGGTTTTCTTCTCTGCGCGGCTTCGCGGCGATGGCGCGTTCGTATCTGTTCACCGCCTACCCCGATCAAGACGCCGAGCGCCTGCTGCAAGAGCCGGTGAAGCCGGTTCACGCGCACAATCCTTTTGTGAATATTCAGCTGGAAACACCAGCCAGCGAAACCCAGCAAGCATGAGCGAGCCGGAAATCAGTAAGATTGCCAATCCCGAAATTCTTGAGGTAGTCCCCGGCTTCTCGCACGATCAACTCGAAGGTTGGATTCCGCAGCTCGCCACCGAAGAGGAGATTCGCGGCGCGCTCGAAAAGGCCTTCGACTATCGCGGTGATGTCACCATCACGCTCAAGAACGGCACGCAGGTGGAAGGATACATCTTCGACCGGCAAAACGGCGCGACACTGGCCGATTCGCGCGTTCGGGTGTTTCCCAAGAACTACAACTCGAAGCTCTCGATTCCTTATTCGGAAATCCAGGCGCTGGCATTCACCGGACGGGACACAGCTGCGGGTAAAAGCTGGGAAGCCTGGTTGCGAAAATATTGGGAGAAGAAGACCGCCGGTGAGCACAACATCCAGCGTGACCCCGAGGCCCTTGAATAATCACGGAGGTTCATCATAGTCCAAGTCTGCGTGCTCGCCAGCAGTAGTTCGGGAAACTCCACCTTCATCCGCACCGAAAATACGCGCATCCTCGTCGACGCCGGCCTGAGCAGGCGCGACATTCTGGCCCGGCTGGCCCTTATCAATGAAGACGCCGAAAAGCTGGACGCAATCCTGATCACGCACGAGCATTCCGATCATGTGAGCGGCCTGGTGGCGCTCGCGCGCCTGCTCAACGTGCCGATCTTCATCACCCGCCTCACCGCTCCCGCCATTCCTTGGGGCGAGTTCACGCCGCGCTTAGATTGTTTCCAGGCCGGGACAACGTTTTGCGTCGGCGATATCGAAATCGACAGCTTTACTATTCCGCATGACGCCATCGATCCGGTAGGTTTCTGTTTTCGCACCCAGGGAATTAAGGTGGGCCTGGTGACGGACTTGGGCTACGTGACCGATTCCATCAAGTTCCACCTGCGCGGCGCGCACTTGTTGGTGCTCGAATCCAATCACGATCTGGAAATGCTAAAAGTTGGGCCGTATCCTTGGTCCGTGAAACAGCGGGTCATGGGCCGCAATGGTCATCTCTCAAACGACGTGGTTTGCGATTTCATACGCTCCGATCTCGATTCATCCATCAACACCCTGGTGCTGGGACACTTGAGCGAGCACAACAATCATCCCGAGATTGTGCGCAATCAAGCCCATCGCGCGTTGGATGGCGCACGCCGCGCGCTATTCACCCGCCTGGTGGTGGCCGAGCCGAAACAGCAATCCGAGGTCTTTACTTACTAAATGATCGACCGCTACACCCGCCCGGAGATGGCCAACATCTGGAGCGAGGAGAACAAGTACCGGCAGTGGCTGGAAGTGGAACTCGCGGCATCGGAAGCGCTTGCTGAAACCAACGATGTGCCTCCCGAGGCTGCACGTCTGCTTCGCAAACATGCCAGCTTCGATCTCAAACGAATCCACGAGATCGAGCGCGTGGTAAAGCATGACGTCATCGCGTTCACCACTGCGGTGTCAGAAAGCCTGGCTGCGGCCGGCGAGCCGGAAGCGTCGCGATGGCTGCACTACGGGCTGACGTCCAATGACGTGGTCGATACCGCGCAGGCGTTGATGGTGCGCAGTGCGTCCGACCTGATTCTCAAAGGAATCGGCCAACTCGCGGAGGTTTTGAAGGCGCGCGCGTTCGAATTTAAAGACACGGTGCAAATTGGAAGAACGCACGGCATGCACGCCGAGCCAATCACTTTTGGATTGAAACTTGCGCTCTGGTACGACGAAGTCCGGCGCAATCTTGCGCGCTTTTCCGCCGCCGCGGAGGATATGCGAGTGGGAAAAATCTCGGGCGCCGTGGGAACTTTCGGGCACATCGGTCCGCAGGCGGAGGAACGCATCTGCCAGCGTCTGGGACTGCGGCCGGCGGCGATCGCCTCGCAGGTTGTCTCGCGCGACCGGCATGCCAACTACATCGCCACATTGGCCCTGGTCGCGGCCACGCTTGAAAAGATCGCGCTCGAGATCCGCCATTTGCAGCGCACCGAAGTTCGGGAAGTGGAGGAGCCGTTCGCCCAGGGGCAAAAGGGCTCGTCGGCGATGCCCCACAAGCGGAATCCGGTGAGCTGTGAACAGATTTGCGGCCTGGCGCGGGTGGTTCGTGGAAACATCCAGCCGGCTTTCGAAAATATCGCACTGTGGCACGAGCGCGACATTTCCCATTCCTCAGTGGAGCGCGTTATTCTGCCGGACACGACCATTGCCGTCGATTACATGCTGTCCCGAACGGTTTGGCTGATTTCCGGCCTGCGTGTATCCGCCAAGCGCATGAAGCGCAACCTGGATCTGACCCGAGGCTTGGTTTTCTCTGGGCAGCTCCTACTGGACCTGTCTGCAGCCGGTATGTTACGTGAGGAAGCTTACAGACTGGTCCAGGAATACGCCATGCAGGCCTGGGAGGGGGATGGCGATTTCCGCGTTGCAGTCCAAGCCGACCCCATCGTGAGCCGGCATCTCACCGCCGAGGCCTTAGAGGAAACGTTCTCTGTTTCCAGGCAGTTACGCAACATTGACCAGATCTTCCAGCGCGTCTTCGCTCAGTAAGGTCCTCAGGTACCCTAAATCTGTGCTTCCATTTCCGCAGGGATCGATTAGACTATTACCTAGGAGCGCACAGCGCGGACGCCGAATGAAAATAATGAGCGAAACTGATCGGTGCATGGATTTTGAGCTCGCTCGAGTGTTATTGGTGGACGACGATCCTACCTCCCGCCTAACCCTGCAAACGGTCCTCGAAGCCAGCGGATATCATGTAGATTCAGCAGCTTCCGCCGCCGAAGCGGTCGGCAAACTGGACGAGCAAGAATATCAGTTAGTCCTGAGCGACCTACAGATGGAGTCGCCCGAAGCTGGTCTCAAGGTGCTGGCGCACGCCCGTATGATGGCTTACAAACCGGCCACGGCTATCGTAACCACCTACCAGACCGCCAAGCCCCACACCCCCACACTCCAGAAGCAGGTGCGGATGCTGATCAAGCCGGAAGATGTCCCCGGATTGCTGGCGAAAGTGGCCAACCTGATCAGCGAACGCGCCGCCCGCAAAGTCCAGCGTGAAATGCGTCACGCTACCAGCTAAAGAACGCTCATGTCAGGCGTGCGGCCTGCGGTCCTGATCGCGCTCACCGTCAGCGCAATTTCCTACGCCTCGCCCCCATGCACGGTAACACCACCGCCGAGTCACGTCTTTGTCCGCCTCCGCCCTACGAGCTCGGATGATTTCTGGACCATCCTTCCGAACAACGGAGTTTGAGAGACGCGCCACGATAAGACCACCTACGATCGGCGGAAGATCTTTTGGTTCAGCAAGGCTTATTGGTGGCTATCACAGCAGGAATCGGATTTGAGAGTCGAGGCCAGGAAGCTCGACGGCGATAATGAATCGGTGCATGTTGCATGGGCGACCAACGCGTACATTCCTGAGCATCAAACCTCGGCCATGCTCAATTCAATCGAGTTTCCCTCCACCGGTTGCTGGGAAATTTCCATCCGGTGGCACGCTCACGAGTTGAAGTTCGTTGTCTGGGTGACTCCGTAAACCGCTTCTTCAAATTGATCTAACGCGTCGGCAAAGAAATGGTCCGCAGCGGCCACCCATATCAATTCTTTAGGCTCCGGAAGCGCGTCGAAATACGCCTCCATGGCTGGGATGGCGCAGAATTGGTCGTTCTTGCTCACGATGAAAACCTTAGGGAGCGGACATTGTCCGAGGGCTTGGCTATCGGACAAGTTGGCCGGGAACCCGACGGCAATCACCTGGGTGGCACCGCCTGTTTCGCAACCAAGCTTCAGCACAATCCGCGATCCGAACGAAAAACCGGCCAGTGAAAAAGGCAGACCCGGGTAGCGCGACCGCAACACGGCCAGCGCGGCACGGGCGTCCTCCACTTCACCGACGGCATTGTCGTATTTGCCTTCGCTTAGATTGACGCCGCGATAGTTAAATCGCAGCACCACGGCTCCCGCCCGGCGCAACCCGCGCGCAATCCGATAGACCACTTTGTTATGCATGGTGCCGCCGAATTGCGGATGCGGATGGCAAACCAACACTGCCCGGTTGGGGTCTTGATCCTCGGGTTCTTCGAGCAGCGCCTCCAATTTTCCGGCGGGTCCATCTATGAACAGACTCTCGATGCGTCGCGGCATTATGTAAGACTGGCCTAGTTGGACCGATAGTTGGTGAATTGCATGTCGATCCCAAAATCGTGGCCGCGCAGCATGGCGATTACATCCTGCAGGGAGTCGCGATCTTTTCCGGAAATGCGCACCACGTCGCCTTGGATGGATGCCTGCACTTTCTTCTTGCTGTCCTTCACCAGCTTGACGATATCGCGCGCTTTTTCGGTGGAAATGCCTTGCTGCAGCGTAATCTCCTGGCGCACGCTGGAGCCTGCGGCGGGCATAATAGGGCCGAAAGTCAAACCCTTCAGCGATACGTTGCGCTTTACTAGTTTCTGCTGCAAGACGTCGCTGACCGCCTTTAGCTTGTAATCGTCCAGGCTGGCGAGCACCAGCTTATTGTCTTTCTCATTGAGCTGGATATCGGATTTAGAGTCCTTCAAATCGAAGCGCTGGTTTATTTCCTTCAACGCCTGTTGAACCGCGTTGTTTACTTCCGCCAGGTCGATCTTGGACACGATGTCGAATGTATTTTCGGGCATGGGTTAATGACCCAATGCTATCAAGACTCGCTCGGTAATTTCCTGGATCAGGACAGGCAAGGCGGCGTCCAGGGCGAGCGTGACGGCGGCGCGAACTCGCTCTGCATCGATTTCAGGAGCGGGTGGCGGAAGCGGCGGCTCAACAACCTTTAATACTGCAGCCTCGGTCAATGAAGGTTCGGCTTGCTTGGGCGCCTCGAACGTTTTCGGTTGATCGATCACTGCCGCCGCAGCTACTAAAGGCGCGGTGAACGGTGTGCGCGCCTGTTGGGCGTCCTTTATCAGCGGATCGATGGTGCTGACCACTTTCGAAGCCTCGAATGGCTTCTTCAGGATGCCGTCGCAACCGGCCCGTTTGGCTTCGTCTTCGTCGAATGGTTCGAGCAGACCGGCGGTAAGCACCACGCGAACGTGTTTGAAACGCGCTTCGCTTTTCACGTAGCGGCACAGTTCGAACCCGGATTTGCCGGGGAGAAAAACATCGGCCAGGATTAAATCGGGATCGACGTCGGCCAAGCGCAGCATCGCGGCATTTCCGTCGGTGAGGCTGACCACTTCAAAACCCTCTTCGCGCAAAATGCGCTCGCCCATGCGTTGCGCGTGGGGGCTATCGTCAGCCAGCAGGATTCGGCTCATCGAATTCAATTCGATGGAGGCGGGGTGGTAGTGGACGCAGGCTGTGCATCAGCCGGCTGCTGAGCGGCGGCAGGTTGAGCCGCGGGTTGTGGCTGCTGCTTCTTGGCTTTCTTTTTCTTCTTGGCGTTCGGATCGGTCGTCTTGGCGTTCGGATCGGTCGCTGTTTGTTGTGATGCCTGTTGCGATGTATCGGCAGCCGGCGTGGTGCCGGTGGTGGAGGCCGCGGGCGGATTCACGCGGGCGTCGGGCTTGGTATCGAGCGCCGATGAGTCTCCCACCTGCGTCGCGGTTACTTCGGGATTGAATCCAGTGGCGCCCGCCGGTTGCGGAACCAATGGTGGAACCGAGGGCCGCATGGTGGTCATGGCCGGATCGCCGGAATGCGCAGCCGTGCTCACGTCGGGACCCCGCCTGAGGGGCAGAGTGGTGCGCGAGATAAGGCCTGGCTTTACGCGATGATCCTTCTCATATTGCATGCGCGCAACCGCGCTTTTATCAGCAGCCGGCACGGGAAGTTCGAGTTCCTTCAGCTTTCTGGTGGCATCGTCCGCGTAATCGCTCAGCGGATAATCCTGGACGATTTTCGCGTAAGCCTCGCCCTCCTGCTTCCGGAAGCGCGTGCCCAGCCGTTCATAGGATTGGCCCATTTCCCACAGCGCCAGATCGGCTTTACTGTACAACGGATACTGATCGACAAGGTGGTTCATCCTGTTAGCGGCCGCAGAATTATCACCGCGTTTGAAATAGAAACTGCCAACCAAGTACTCGCCTTCGGCTATCGACTCTTGAATATTACGCAAGAGCTGCCTTGTTTCATCGACGTATTTGCTGTTGGGAAACTGCACGATGAGCTGGCGGCATTCATCCTCGGCGCGGATAGCCTGGCTTGCATCGCGATCCACCTTATCCATCTGCCGGTAGTGAATCATGCAGATCTTCTGCTGGGATTCGGCAGCTTCTTCCATGGTCGGGTAGAACAGGATGAAGTCCTTGTATTCGGCTTCGGCCTGAGCCAGACTGGCGGCGCCGCCTTCCCGATACCAGCTGTCGGCGATTGCGAGCTTGGCCTTGGCCAGAAATTCGCTCTGATCGTAGGTATTGATCAGGGTGTTCAGGGTGATGCGTGCGATTTCGTAACGGCTGTGTTCGATATCGTCGATGGCGCGATCGAACAAAACCTTGTCGGGTTGTTTGGTGTCCTTGGTGATCGGGTCGTCATACTTCTTCGCGCGGAAGCCGCACGAACTTGCCACCATCGCCAGGATCACAATCAAAAAGTATCGAGCCATATCCAACCTTATAGATTAAACCTTTACGAGCACGGCGTCTCGCGCCGCGCGCTGCAATTCCACAAACGCCTGGCCGGGGTCCGGGGTGTGAAAAATCGACGACCCTGCCACCAGCCAGTCACACCCGGCTCGGGTGATATCACCTGCATTCGCGGGCGATACCCCGCCATCGATCTCAATGGCGAAATTCAAGCCTAACTCTTTGCGACGCCACGCCAACGCCTGGATTTTCTTGAGAGCATTGGGGATAAAAGCCTGGCCTCCAAATCCCGGATTGACGCTCATGATGAGCACGTGATCCACCAGATCCAGCACCTCGCTCAGCATGCTTGTCGGCGTGGCGGGATTCAGCACTACCCCAGCACGCGCACCCTCAGACCGGATGAGCCGCAGCGTACGATCCAGATGAGTGCAGGCCTCCTGATGGACCAGCACGTAATCGGCGCCTGCCCGGATGAACTCGGGAGCATATTTGTCGGGATCGGAAATCATCAGGTGAACGTCGAGCTTCAGGCGGGTAGCCTTGCGGATCGACTCCACTACCGGGATTCCGATGCTGATGTTCGGCACGAAGTGGCCATCCATCACGTCCACGTGCAGGAACGAGGCTCCGGCGCGTTCTACACGGGCGATTTCTTCGCCTAATCGCGCAAAATCAGCCGAGAGGATGGAGGGGAGCACTTCGATCATACTGCGACTTAAACCGATGTTAGCACGTGGGGCGCGGGGGGGCTTTAGTAGACTTAGGGCCATGGATCGATTTCCGCGCCGCATGCCGGCCAAGCGGATACTGTGCTGTACCTTTCTGTCTGTTCTTTTCACCATCGCGGTTCAATAGAGCCGATGGACCACCACACAGTTGCCGAAATCGCCATCGCAGGCAGTTGTCTGGACGTGCTCGGCAGCCTTTACCTCGCGTACGACTTGCTGGGTGGTCCGCACGGGCCGTTGCGCCTGCTCACCCGAGCGGTGACTTATTCGATTCTGTTTGGCCTGGGTTACGGTCTCGGGTTGGGCCTGATCTTCGGCGTAGCCTCCGGACTGGCGCTTGGAGTGACGATTGCGATCGAGCTCAATCGGACCTCCAAGCGACAGGACCATTACTCTCTACCCTGGGAAGCTTTGTTCAGTGCGATTCGAGCATCTGCTTTCAGCGCGGCGTTGTATCCAAAGGTGGGGCTTCGTTTCGCAGTCCTTTATGCTGTCTTGCTTACTGGCGGGCAGATTAGCGGATACCTGCTTGGTGTGCGCCCGTCACTTCAATATACGGCGCAATACACGGCGTCGCGAGGGCCACGATTCACGAGGGTTTTCTTTTGGTCAACCGTGCTGCGAACCGTGGGCTACATCGCTGCGGCTCTGATCTGCAGCGCAGCCGTACGGCATGTGGAGCACCCGTGGCTCTTTGCGACCCGATTGGGAGTGGTGACAGGATTAGTAACAGGTGTCGGCATGGCCTTCAGTCCTCACATCGAATACTACGCCGACAATATGCCACAGCGGCGCATGGGAGTTTTTGGCGTCGCGCTGATGTTTTGCGGATTCGCGCTGCAATCGCTGCAATATTGGCTGGCTGTATTTGATGTTCACGTCACTTAGCGTGAGTTTACGGCGACAAAAAATCCGTCCCCTTCGTTGAGCCCGGGCAGGCGTTCGGTAGTCTGCCAGTCTCCACCCACTTCCTGGATCACTTGTTCGTTCTCTTCTTTTTCGAGCGAACAAGTGGCATAAACCAGGCGGCCACCGGGACAAAGAAGTTCCAACGCTTGTCGAACAAGAGCTACCTGCTTGACGTGCAGGTCTGCCAAATCGGACTCCTGGAGACGCCATTTGATCTCCGGATTCCGCCCGAGCGTGCCAGTTCCCGAGCACGGCGCGTCTACGAGAATCCGATCGAATTTGGAGCGGAACGGAAGTGGCCGCGTGCCGTCGAGCACTACCAGCGAGCAGTTGAGGTCGCTCATTTGTTGCAAACGATGCAGGTGAATATCGCACGCAACTACGCGCACGCCGCACTCGATAGCTTGCGCAGTCTTATTCCCTGGCGCAGCGCACAGATCGAGAAAAGTCTGGCCAGGATGGAGATCGAGGAAGGGCACAATGGACTGCGCTCCGATGTCCTGGATGCGGCCGGTACTTGCGATGTTGGTCTCGGCGGGCTGCAGGAAAGCAGCTGCGATCTTGTTCGCTACCGGGCGTCCGAATTGGCGATCCCATCTTTCGAGCAACCAGGCGGGCATGGAAAGATCCGTGGCGCGGTCAGGCCAAGGCACGTGCTGGCGATCGGTTTTTCTCAAGATCGCGTTGACTAATCCTGCCGCCGGCGCTTTGTGGGCTCGCTTCACCAACTCCACGCTCTCGCCGACCGCGGCATGCGGAGGGATTCGATCCAGATAGCGGAGCTGATAGATGCCCATGCGCAGGGCGATGCGAACTTCGGCCTCTGGCGCGCGCGGAACGCGGCGAGCGATCAAGTAATCGAGCTGGGCTTGATGGCGCAGGCATCCGAAGACGATCTCAGCGGCAAGACCCGCATCGCGTGAGTCGAGCTGAACGGAGCGCTGGAGCAAAAGATCAGAGGCATAGCCACCTTGGTGGACTTTGCGGAGAACATCGAAGGCGACTTGGCGCGCGGGAGAGATCAAGTTCTATTTTAGTAGGAGTGCTCAAGAACAACGGACGTTATTGTGACGGCTGCGCGCAGAAGTTGCCGCCGGGATCCAGACTATCGCTGCAGGCGGTGTCAAAAGACGAGGCCGAGGCGATGGGCGCAGCTGGTGTTGAGAATGCCGACGGGACAGTAACTATCGACTTGTGCCTGAACTGTAGGGTGCAGCGGGCGAATCGCATCAAGCGTGGATTCGCGTGACGGCTATGGCGTAACTTTAACACTCAGGCTGGCAGTTACGGTATGACCCGCGCGATCGTCCGCGCTCAGTTTATAGTCCGTGTCTCGATCGGGAGAGACGTTGAAGCAATGGCTGAGGGCCGGATGGAGTTGCTCTACGGGCGGTTCAATACGAACATGCTCGGCCGCATTCACGCCATAGCAAATTAAACTCTGCTGGCCGCGATGGATGGCGCCTGGGGACGCGTAGAAGTTCAGAATCTTGAGATGGTCGCCGCCTAACAATTCGATCGTCCGGCGCGCCTCCTGGGCCTGCTGCTGCGCCGCTGCCTTTGCGGCCTCGCGTGCGTCATTCCAGCGCGAGAAGAAAATCCAGCCGTCATAACCGATCGCGATGACCACCGCGACGGTGATATAAGGCAGAATGCGGCGGAGGAAGTTCACATTGCCTTCGGCTGACCCGGCCGCTCCAAGAGGCGGTCCACACAGTCGACGAAACGATCTAAAGCAAACGGCTTGGGTAACGCCAGCAGGCGGCCCGGAATTTCGCTGTCTTGAAGGGTCTCGGTAGATAGCGCCAAAATTTTCAAGCGAGGAAAAGCATGTGCGAGCGCCACCAGACCTGCGACCCCGGTCTCCGGCACAGCCGAGACATCCACAATTAAAAGGTCGGCGCGGCGGTCTCGCAGGGCACCGGCGAGGTCGGCAGCCTGCGATATCTCCACCGTGAGGTACCCTCGTCTTTCGAGCAATCGGCGAAGAAGTTTACGGATTGAGAGGTCGCTTTCGAGGATCAATATTGGACCAGGAACGGCAGCGATCGGCTGCGAAATCTCGAGGGGTGCCGCGTCTTTTACTGGCTTTACCTCTATCACATCGCCTCCACCGGCTTCGATTTGCGGCGGAGGAACTGGCATCAATTGCGGCTCATGGTTAGAAGGATGTACCGGCTCCGGCTCAATGCGGCGAGGCTCCGTTGAGTTCAGGTTGAGAAACGTACGCTGAGGAGGCGTCATCAACAACGGCGCGGCAGCGGGCTCTGCCTCGGGCGCACGCTGCAAGCTGGGACGCCACACCTTATAAAACCGCCCGCGGCAAGCACGGCAGCGGAACGGCGCCAGAAAAAGACACGCCAACAGAACATCCAGCGCGTTGCGGCGATTGGAAGGACGTATTTCCGGCGAACCACAATCTGCGCAGCAACGTCCCGCGACCGCCAGCATTCGAGCGACGGCGGACAACGGACGGAACGTCTGCTCCGTTTGAGCGACACTTGGAACACGCGCCATGATGTGCGATCTCGAAGATGAGCCATCTCGAGGGAAGGCCGTACGTAATGATTGTAATGACATTTGAGATGAAATTGAGATGGCTTGTTTTGGTATTATGCGCCGGCACCGCACTAGCACAACCAGCCGATCTAGTACTACGCAACGGCAAGATCGTCACGTTGGAACAGAGCGCGCCTGAGGTGCAAGGCCTGGCTGCGCGCGGCGGCAGGATCATCGCAGTGGGATCGAACAAAGCCGTCGATGCGTTGGTAGGACCGTCGACGCGCGTCATCAACCTAAACCAACGGCTCGCGATTCCGGGATTCATCGAAGGTCACGGGCATTTCACGGAACTGGGCGCATCGAAGATGATGCTCGACTTGGGCGGTGCCAAGAACTGGGACGACATTGTCGCGATGGTGGCCGCAGCCGCCCGGGAAGCCAAACCGGGGACATGGATTCTTGGGAGCGGCTTTCATCAAGCGAAGTGGGATCGGCCACCGGAGCCGAACGTCCGCGGCTTCCCCGTGCACGCCAGCTTGAGCCGAGTTTCTCCGCGCAATCCTGTTTGGCTGACTCACGCCAGCCGACACGCGGGGTTCGCGAATGCGGAGGCGTTGCGCCAGGCCGGGATCGATAAAAATACGCCCGATCCTGCAGGCGGCGAAATCCTAAGGGACGCGCACGGCGATCCAACGGGATTGATGAACGAGCGCGCGCAAGAGCTGATCGAGCACGTGCTGGATGCGTATCGAGCGCGCCGTTCCGCAGCGGAAGCAGAGGCGGAGATCCGGCAACAGATCAAGCTGGCGGAGCGTGAAAGTCTATCGAAGGGGATCACCACCTTCGAGGACGCTGGTTCGCCGTTTGCGACCGTAGATCTGTTCCGGAAGATGGCCGAGCAAGGCGAGTTGGGATTGCGAATGTGGGTGATGCTGCGTGCGCCGCAGGCTGAATTGCCGGGAAAGCTGCGCCGCTATTACATGCTCGGCGTGGGCGAAGATCATTTGACCGTGCGCGCTATCAAGGAATATATGGACGGAGCGCTCGGCTCGCGCGGCGCCTGGCTGCTCGCGCCTTACTCCGATCTGCCCGCCGATGCGCCTAATCGAAACGGGATCAACGTCGAGCAATTGCCGTACATCCGCAAGACGGCTGAACTGGCCATCGACAACGGCTTTCAACTTTGCACCCACGCGATCGGAGATCGTGCCAATCGCGAGGTGCTGAATTTGTACCAGGCGGTTTTTCGCGAACATCCGGATAAGAAGGATCTGCGCTGGCGGATCGAACACGCGCAGCATCTGGACCCGGCCGATATCCCGCGCTTCGGCCAGTTGGGCGTGATCGCCGCCATGCAGGGAATCCATTGCACCTCGGACGGTCCGTTTGTCATTGCACGCTTGGGGCGCGAACGCGCGGAGGCGGGAGCGTATGTCTGGCAGAAACTGATGAAGTCGGGAGCCGTGGTGGGCAACGGGACCGACACGCCGGTGGAGGACGTGGACCCGATTCAGTGCTACTACGCGTCGGTGAGCCGACGGCTGAAAGATGGTACGGTGTTTTTTCCGGATCAGCGGATGAGCCGGATGGAAGCGTTACGGTCGTATACCGTCAACAACGCGTATGCCGCATTTGAGGAAGGAAGCAAAGGATCGCTGAAGGTGGGTAAACTGGCGGACGTCACGGTGTTGTCGGGCGACATTTTGACCATGCCGGAGAGCGAGATTCCGTCGGCGAAAGTGGACTACACGATTGTGGGCGGGAAGGTGCTGTATCAGAGCGAGCGGCGCTAGTAGGTGTAGCGCCAACTCCGCATTTGATCGCGAAGTTGTTCCCGAACGCGCTCGCGTTGCTCACGGGCGAAATCGCGTTGGGCGCGCCAGGCTTCATGCTGGGTATCGCGAAACTCACGCGCTTGTTCTCGCGCGGCTTCTCGATCTTCTCGGGCGCTTTCCCGCATTTCCAACGATCTGGCCCGCGCTTCTGCCCGCCACTGCCGGTAACCGTCGGAATCCCAAATACAAGCTGCGCCGCTACTGACGGCGAGCATCACAACCGCAATCACGCCAAGGATCAGAAGTCTCATGGGGTGGTAGACGAAGAAAAACAAGTTTTGTTCCGAAAAAACTTGGCGGCTACAGAATGGCGGTCTCTTCGATCGCCCGGCCTTCGGCAAACCGCTGCACATTCAGGTCTTCTGCTTGGATCAGATGGGTTTCGCCCTTGAGGATCAAGTCCGCCAGAATGCGGCCGGTGGCCGGAGAATGCATCACGCCGTGTCCGCTGAAACCGTTGGCGAAGTAGAACCCACGCAGGTCGGGCGCGGGACCCAAAATGGCGTGATGGTCCGGGGACATTTCGTAAAGTCCGGCCCAGCAGCGCCGCGGATTGACCGCCAGATTGGCGAAATCAGGGACGCGATTGGCGGCGTGTGTCAGACTTTTTTCGATATACGCGGGATCGAATTCGGTGCGGAATCCAGGCTGCTCATCGGGGTGGGCCCAAGCCATGAGAAGCCCCAGGCCCTCCTGCCGGAAGTGCCAACCCGTAGCCATGTCGATCATCATTGGCAGGTGCTCGGGAAGGCCGGGAAACGGCTCGGTGGGAACCAACATGCGGCGCAGTGGTTGCACCGGCAAATCCACGCCGGCCATGCGCGCGATCCCTGCGGCCCAGGGCCCCGCTGCGTTCACTACCACGGGCGCTGAAACGCCGCCCTTCGACGTAAGCACGCCGGATACTGCGGCATGGTCGGTATAGATGCCGGTGACTTCGGTGCCGCGCCATAGCTCGGCCCCGCGATCGAGAGCACGCGCCATAAATCCGGTCATGACGCTATCCGGGTCGACAAAACCATCAGTAGTGCAGAGGCTTCCGCCAATCAGGTCGTCCGAGCGAATTTGCGGCAAAATTTTGCGGATGTCGTCAGGCGTCAGCAGTTCGACGTTCTTCAAGCCCAGCACCTTCTGCCGGGCGCTGTTTTTCCGCAGGTAGTTCATGTGCCATTCGTTGTTGGCCATGAACAGGTAGCCATGCGGCTTGTACCCGGAAGGATGGCCGGTGGCCTCTTCAAATCGCGCAAAGAAGGGGATCGAGTAGAGGGACATACGGATGTTCACGTCGGTCGCGAACTGCGCCCGCACCCCTCCCATACTCTTGCCGGTGGAACCAAGACCTTGCCGGGTCTCGCGTTCCACAATCAATACGTTCTTGCAACCCGCTTCAGTGAGATGAAACGCGATGCTGGATCCAACGATTCCAGCACCGATCACTACCACGTCAGCCGACCTTGCCATGAAGCCTTGATTCTATCCAAGCAGCCCGCAAGAATCTCCAAGCCAGACCAGGCGGGCACTCTGTAGGCTTCAGTAACGCGCCGGAAAATGCGAGCGCAAAAAGGGGACCATGACGAACCGAAAATTTATTCCGATGCTTTTACTCACGGCCTGGCCGGGAATTGTTTGCGCCGCCAGTGCGCCGGCGCCCGCCAATAGCTTTATTCAGCACAACCTGGTTGCCGATCAGCCCGGCGTGGCGGATGTGACCGATCCCAACCTGGTAAACCCCTGGGGGATCTCGGAAAGCGCCTCCAGTCCATTTTGGATTTCGGATAATGGCAAGGGACTAACCACGCTGTATAACGGATCTGGGACCATCATTCCGTTGGTGGTGACTGTCGCGCCACCGAAGAGCCAGACAAGCGCATCCGCCCCCAGTGGACAAATAAATAACAACACGACAGTTTTCGTGCTGGCAAATGGAAAGCCCGCGTCGTTTATTTTTGTCACCGAAGACGGCACCCTTTCGGCATGGAACGGAGGGGCCGGCACGACCATTGAAGTGGACAATTCCGCCAGCGGAGCGGTCTACGAAGGCCTGGCCCTGGGCGCGAACGCTTCGGGTCCGCTGCTCTACGCGGCCAATTTCAACGCAGGTACGGTAGACGTGTTCAACGGCACATTCGCTTCCACCAAAGTGACGGGCGGCTTTGCCGACGCCAACATCCCGGCTGGTTTTGCTCCGTTCAACATCGCGAATCTGGGCGGCAAACTGTACGTGGCTTACGCCAAGCAAGACGCCCAAAAGCACGACGACGTGGCCGGCCCAGGCAATGGGTTTGTCGACATTTTCGATATGGACGGAAACCTGACAGGCCGGCTGATTTCTAATGGTCCGCTGAATTCGCCTTGGGGGATGACAATCGCCCCATCCACCTTCGGCCCCTTCGGAGGCGCATTGCTGGTGGGGAATTTCGGAGACGGAAAGATCAATGCATTCGACCCTAGCGTCGGAACGCCGTTGGGAACGCTCGAGGACAACAAAGGAAATGCGATTGCGATTGACGGACTGTGGGCGATTATTTTCGGCAACGGCAAGACGGGCGGCGACCAGAACACGCTGTACTTTACGTCCGGGCCGAATCACGGGCAGGATGGCCTGTTCGGAAGCCTCGCGCCGCCCGCCGCCATTTCCGGCATTCTGAACGCAGCCAGCAGTCTCTCCGGGCCGATCGCACCGGGTGAAGTGGTCGCCCTGACCGGTGGCACCACTGGTCCGTCGCCGCTCGCGTCCGCGAAAATTCCATCCAGCGGTTCTCTGGGCGCGTCACTCTCCGGAACTGGCGTTACGTTCAACGGCACTCCCGCCCCGATCATTTACACCTCGGCATCGCAGACCGCCGTGCTGGTTCCCTACGCCATCGCAGGATCGTCCACCGCAACCGTGGTGGTGACCTATGGGAACCAAACCACCGCCAGCTTTCAAGCGCAAGTAGCCGCATCTGCGCCGGGAATCTTTACGCTCGACACCAGCGGCAAGGGCGCGGCGGTGGCGTTCAATCAGGATGGATCCCTCAACTCGGCGAGCAATGCCGCCAGCGCTGGATCCGTCGTGGCGCTCTTTGGTACCGGCGAGGGCATGACCGAGCCGGCAGGTCAGGATGGATTGGTTGAGAATGATGTTTTTCGTACTTCCGTTGCACCCGTTGCCGCGACTATCGGCGGGAAGGCCGCGCAGGTGACCTACGCCGGATCGGCGCCGGGACAGCTTTCGGGAGTCATGCACGTTGAAGTGGTGATCCCGAGCGGCGCTGGCACTGGAGCTGTTCCCGTGGTGCTGACTATTGGGTCGGCCAGCAGCCAAACTACTGCGACCATTTATTTGCAATAAGAGCTCCTCGGGCTTGATTCCTCCGTTACCATGCGGTATAAGAACCAAACAGTAACGGAGGAATCGGCATGAGAAACATTTTTACGTTCTTACTTGCGACCGGAGCATTCTGCGCGGTGTCACCGCTCGGTGCTCAGCAGCCATCGGGGCCGCCCAAGGTGCTTCGTGTGTTCCGCGAAGATATCAAAGAAGGCAAAGGCGCCGCCCATGAAAAGACAGAAGCCGCGTTTATGCAGGCAGTGGCGAGAGCCGGCTATCCCTCTCACGTACTGGGAATGACCGCGATGACTGGGCCAGCCCAAGCCTGGTTCCTGGAAGGCCACGAAAGCTTCGAATCGATCACCACATCACAGGCAGCCCTGAACAAACCGGAATTCGATACATTGGACGCCGCCGACGCTGAGTTGCGCAGCAGCAGCCGGTCGATGATCGCCGTGTACCGGCCCGACTTGAGCTTTGGCGTCGAGAAAACCGACCTGCCCAAAATGCGTTTTTTCACCATCGAGACCATTCGAATTCGGGAAGGGCAGGGTCAGGAGTTTGCCGAACTGGCGAAGATGCTGATCGGAGCAGCCGAGAAAGCGGGCGATAGCCAGCCGGTGGCAAGCTATCAAGTGATGTCCGGCGCGCCCAGCGGCACCTATCTGTTGCTGCAGCCGATCGAGTCACTGAAGGCCATGGACGAAGGCCAACAGCGCCAGCAAGCGCTCTTTCAAGCGTTGGGCGAGGCGGGAATGAAGCGATACACCAAGGCGGTATCTGAGACTATCGTGAACACAGAATCGATTCTGTTCGCGATCAATCCCAAAATGAGCTACGAGCCCAAAGAATGGGCTACGGCCAACCCGGATTTCTGGGGACAGAAGCCCGCGAAAACGACTAAAGCCCCTGGCAAGACCTCTGCCAAGGCTGGCGAGAAGACCGCTTCCAAGCAATAGCTCACCAAACGTCGACACTGCGTGTTGAAATTGCCGAGGGGTTGTGTTCTCTTAGGTCATGGCTGAATCCGACCCTCTTCGCCAGCATGTGCTGGATCTTCTGCGGGGACGCAACGCGCACGCAGACTTCGACACAGTGATGGCGGACTTCCCCGCCCGGCAGCGCGGCGTGAAACCGCCCGGCGCGGAACACACGGCTTGGCAACTTCTGGAGCATATGCGCCTCGCGCAATGGGACATTCTGGAATTCAGCCGCGACGCAAAGCATAAGTCGCCGCCCTGGCCGCAGGGTTATTGGCCGAAGACGGAAGCGCCTCCCACCGCGGCGTCGTGGAATAACAGCCTGCGTAGTTTTCGCGCGGATTGGAAGGCCATGGCCAAACTGGTTGCGGATAAGAAGACGGATTTGTTCGCTCCCATTCCCCACGGCTCAGGCCAGACCATTCTGCGCGAGGCGTTGCTGATTGCCGATCATAATTCCTATCATTTGGGGCAAATGGTACTATTGCGGCGTTTGCTAGGTACCTGGAAAGCTTAGAACCGCCCTAAATTGCTCGGTAAAGTTGTCCACTTGTGATAGACTTTCTCCTATTTACATGCGAACAACTTTCCTGGCTATATTCCTGTCTTCACTCTTTTTCCCAAGTGCATGGTCCCAGCCATACATAATTAGCACCATTGCCGGAACCTCTCGATTGGCCGATGGCGGACCCGGGAATGCGGCTCCCTTGCAGGTTCCTATCGCGGTGGCGCTGGATTCCAACGGAAATCTTTATATCGCGGATGAAGGCGATAATCGGATTCGAAAGGTAGATCCTACTGGAATTATCAGCACTTACGCGGGCACTGGCGTGCCCGGGGACAGCGGCGATCGAGGGCCGGCGAAGAATGCGGAGATCAATTTTCCCACCGGTGTTGCCGTGGATGCGAAAGGGAACCTGTACATCGCCGACTTGGGCAATTTCGTAGTTCGTCGTGTTGACGTGGACGGCACTATCAACACGATCGCCGGCAATGGCAGGCCCGGCTTTGCAGGCGACAACGGGCCGGCAACATCCGCCCAGATAGATCCGATAGCCGTCGCACTAGATGCGGCGGGGAACCTTTACATCGCCGATGGCCTCAATTTTCGTATCCGCAAGGTGGACACCAACGGGACTATTACAACCATCGGCGGGAATGGAATGGAAGGAAATGGGGGCGACAACGGACCGGCTACCAGCGCCGAGATTGACTTTGTTGCCGATTTGGCTGTCGACAATTCCGGAAATGTCTATCTTGCCGATTATTTCAACTACGAAGTTAGAAAAATAGATACCACGGGCATGATGACAGCCTTCGCGGGCGGCGTTCAAACCGGCCCACTGGATGAAAATGGAATAGCGGCAACCACGGCAGTGATGGTTCCCTTTGGCGTAGCTTTCGATCCTTCTGGCAACATCTATATTTCGGACGACAACTTGAATGACACCTTAGTTCGGAGGGTGGACCTTTCGACAGGATTGATTTATAACGTGGCAGGCACGGGCCAAATCGGTTTTGCCGGTGACGGTACTAACGCACTAGGGGCCGAACTCAACAGCCCGGCTGGACTTGCCATCAGCGGAAGCGTTGTCTATTTCGCCGATTCATCAAATCAGCGGGTCCGGAAAATCGCTAGTGGCATCATTACCACCGTGGCCGGCACCAGCATCCGCGATGGCGGGCCGGCGGCCAACGCTTTCCTGGACATGCCGGAGGGCATCGCAATCGACGGCAGCGGGGACATCCTGGTGGCCGATACGGGGGACTCTGAGGCGCGCGAATTTAAAGCCGGAGGGTCCATCAACAGCGTGGGGCAACTGCAAGGAGGAGCCCCTCACGGCGTCGCCTCGGATAGCGCTGGGAACTTTTACTTCACCGACGAGGAGCCCAATTTTCCCAGCGAGACGCCCCATATCCTCAAAGTGACGCCGCAAGGTTCAACCTCAATCGTCGCGGGTAGCGGACCCGATGGGTTCTCTGGAGACAACGGCGCCGCCACCATAGCCGCTCTTAACACGCCGCAGGGCCTTGCTGTGGATGCGGCAGGCAATATCTATGTCGCCGACAACGGGAACGACCGGGTGCGCAAGATCGATACAACCGGCACCATCACCACGATAGCCGGCAATGGCAAGTTTGAGTTCTCAGGCGATAACGGACCGGCGATATCCGCTGGATTGGATCCCTTCGATCTGGCGTTAGACAGCACGGGCGACCTCTTCGTAGTAGATCAGTTGAACAATCGCGTCCGTAAGATCGCCCCGAACGGAACGATTACGACGGTTGTTGGAACAGGTTTGGCTGGATACGCCGGCGATGGCGGACCGGCCACCCAAGCTCGTCTCAATCTTCCCTCGGGCATCGCGTTGGACAGTTTCGGAAATATGTATATTGCCGACGAAGGCAACGAGGTGGTGAGGCGGGTAACCCCGGGCGGCCTGATTACAACCATCGCCGGCAATGGCACATTCACGCCGAGCACAGGCGATGGCGGTCCAGCTACGGCCGCGCAGCTTGATCCTTTTAGTGTCGCCGTGGACGCGGCAGGCAATCTCTACGTGACGGATTCTTTCAATTCGCACGTTCGGGTTCTGACGCCGCAGACCGTGAAGCCAGTAACCCTGAGCATTGTGAGCGGCAACAATCAGAGCGCGAAGGTGGAGACCGCATTGCCCTCGCCGCTGGTCTTAAAGATCGCCGATAGCACGGGCGCGGGCGTAGCCGGAGTACCGGTAACGTTCACGGTGAGCCCAGCGGGCGCAGCCACCATCACGCCCTCCCCGGCAGTTACCTTGACGGATGGCACGGTCACGGCCACTGTGACGCTTGGTAGCAACGCGGGCTCGGTGACAATCACGGCTTTATCCTCCGGACTTTCGAGCGTAACGTTCTCACTGACGGCACTCGCGTCGAACTCCCCAGTCATCTCCGCGGCGGGAATCGTCAGCGCCGGCCTCAGCAATCCGCCGGTGAACGTACTTTCGCCGAATGCCATCGTGACCATCTTCGGCACGAACTTCGCTCCGGACGAAAATCCAACGGGGACTGGTCCGGTGAGCGGGCAGCTTCCCACCAACTTTGCTGGAGTCTGCGTGGAGTTCGGAACCGTACGCGCGCCGATTTTCGCAGCTTATCCAAATCAGGTGAACGTACAGGTGCCCGCCGTCACGCCCGGGAACGTTCCGGTGCAATTGATCACAGGTTGCGATACGCCGCAGGCTGTAGCAACTCCACCAGTCAGCGTTGCGGCGCAAGCCACCGCGCCCGAGTTCTTCTATTTCACGCACAATTCCAACGGCGTAAATCCGATTGCGGCAATCAATGCAGTCACGGGCGGCTACATCGGCGCTCCGGGATTAATCAGCGGCGCCACGTTCACTCCAGCCGCGCCCGGCGATTATCTGACGCTATTTGCCACCGGCTTTGGCGCGACGAATCCGGCATTCGCTCCGGGCGTGCTTCCGAGCGGAACGGCAAAGGTGACGGCCCCTGTGTCGATCACACTGGGTGGCGTCACGCTAGATCCATCGGCCATCTTGTACGTAGGTCTTTCGCAGTTCGCGGGGCTCTATCAGGTAAACATTCAAGTGCCCAACGTGTCCGATGGGAATCAGCCGCTGGTGATCACCGTGGGCGGAGTGGCGTCGCCCGCGGATGCATTCATTACGGTGCAGAACGTGCCCAGCTTGGTCTTTAACTAGGCTATTCTTCGCGCAGGATCTCGAGCGGCTTCTGTCCCAGGATCGGGAAGCTGGCCATCCAGCCGGCGGCGTTGGCGATGAGCGCGGTGGCAACCACGGAGAGTAGGATCGGGACCACCGGAATCGACGTCTGCGCGTCGAGCATGCGTTTCAACAGAAGATTGGCGAACCCGCCCGCCAGCAGGCTGCCCATCAACCCAGCGACACCGCCGAGCACCAGGAATTCGACGGAGAAGATCCGGCTGACTCGCCAGCGCGTCGCGCCCAGGGTTTTGAGAATCACCACTTCGCGCATGCGGCGGAAGCGCGTGCCCGCCACGCTGGAGGAAAGAATCACCGCCCCGGCAAGAATCGCGAACATCGAAATGAAGCGGACCACTTGCGAGATTCGATCCACCACGCTCTGAATGATTTGCAGCACGTCGGCCACGTTGACCACGGTGACAGTCGGGAAGCGTTGGTACAGCGCCTCTTGCAGCGCTGGAACGGCTGCCGGCTGCGCGCGCAAGCTGCTGTAGTAAATGATCGGGAAACCGGCTAGCGCGCTGGTGTTAAAGATGAATTCAACGCGGCTGGAAAGATGCACCGAATCGATGTCCTGAATACAGGCGACGCGTGTTTGTAATTCCTTGCCCGAGATGCTCCAGCGTAGTTCGGATCCCGGCTCGATGCGCAAAATTCTCGCTGCGTCTTGATCGACACATACTTGAGCGCTGCCGGTAGGCGGACTCCACCAACTGCCGCGTTCGAGATTCACATAGTCCGGCATAGCTCCCGCCGAAGTGACCGAGCGCGGGGAACGATAACGGCGGCCGAAGCCCTTCAAATCCATACTCGCTACATCCTGGCCGTTCACGCTGATCAGTTTGGCGGCAACGGTGCCGATCAATTCCGGCGTCCCTTCCACACCGCGCTGCTGCTTCACCAGATCGAGAACCGCATCGCGATCTTTGGGTGCGATATCGATCAAAAAGACGTTGGGCATGCCGGGCGGCGAGGTGCGATTCATCTCGGCGATCATTCCGTGCTGCACCAAATAGATGGTCAGCGTAAACATCACGCCGACGCCGAGAGCCACCAACACCGATTGCGCGTGAGCTCCCGGACGATACAGATTTGCGATGCCATGACGGACGGAGGGAGGCAGCTTGCCGCGGCTGGCCATCTTCAAAACGCGCAGCATCAGCCAGGCCACCGCCGATAACGCCGCAAAGCTGATCACCAGCGCGCCCGCGAAGTATTCGCCGGTTCTCCAAATGTCTCTGGGGGTTCCGGTGGCGAAAGACATCGCGATCCCGGCGAATCCCGCCAGTATGATGACGCCGGCTCCAATCGAAGCGCGCGCTTCGGCCAGCCGCGTCCGCCAGCCAGGCCTTGTTTCTTCCATTTCACGGCGCAGAATCAGGCTGGGGCGGATGTGCCGGATGCCAATCAATGGCGGCAAGGTGAAGAGCAATGACGCTAGAACAGCGATGCCGATTCCTTGAGCGGCCGTGAGGAAATCCCAATGGGCGGTGGGCTCGAGTTCGAAATAATGGGCGAGAAATGCCGGGAACGCCCGCTGCACAACTAGTCCGAACACCACGCCGACCAAACCGCCCGCGAGCCCGAGGGCGATGGTCTGGAGCAAGTAGATCCGCATGACGTGGCTCGAGCGCGCGCCGATGCATTTCATGATCGCGATGGAATCCATACGCTGCTGGATATGCGCGCGCATCGCGGTGCCCACTCCGATTGCGCCGATGATCAGAGTGATCAGACTGACCAAGCTCAAAAATGTTGTGGCGCGATTCAAGCCCTGCGTGATGATGGGGTGCGACTCGCGATAGTCGGCAATCAGGGCGTCGGGAAAGGCGGCCTTCAGCGACGTGCGTGTTTGTTCGATGCCTGGTGAACCTGGTGACAGCCGGAACAGAAACCGCTCAGCCGCGCGACTGCCGGGCATCATCAGGCCCGTGCGTTCCAACCCATCGCGCGTGATCATCACCCGCGGGCCGATGTTGAGGCTGCCAAGCATCCGATCCGGCTCATAGGTGACTTCCCCTACGATGCGGAACGGTTGGCCACCCAGCCGAATGGTGTCGCCCACTTTCAGATTCAGCCGCAAGAGCACCTCGTCGGAAACGGCCACCGTATCGGACGTCAACGCCTTGGACAGCGGAGCAGGAGGCGACAAACGGATCTCTCCGTAGAACGGATACTTCGTGGGATCGACGGCCTTCACCGACACCAGCATGGGGGGCTTCGCCGCGCCGATGGACGCCATGGTCACGGTTTCGGTGATCCAGGTCCGGTCGATGCCGGATTTCGCCAGTGCATCCATGGCGGCGGTTTGTTGGGGCGTGGGGAGTTCGAAAACCCGCAGTGACAGGTCGGCCGCCATCAGCGTGCGGGCCTGGTCCAGAAGCATATCGTGAAAAGCGCGGCTGAAACCTCGAACCCCGGTCAGCGACCCAACTCCTACCGCAACCGCGAGAATCACGAACAGAAACTTGAACGCCGACGATCGCGATTCGCGCCATGCGATTTTGCAGGCCGTGGCCCAGGAGAAATGCACGATAATTCCTTTAGACCGTTCGCTCGTCACTCACAATACGGCCGTCACGCAATGTGATTCGCCGCGACGCACGGGCGGACAAAGCGGCGTCATGTGTAACCAGCACCAGCGTGGTTTTCTCACGTTGATTGAGCGAGATTAACAGTTCCAGAACATGCTGCCCGTTTTCCGTGTCCAGATTGCCCGTGGGCTCGTCGGCCAGCAGGATGGGCGGACGAACCATGAACGCACGCGCCAGCGCCACTCGCTGCTGCTCGCCGCCGGAAAGCTGTACAGGATAGTGATCGCGGCGATCGAGCAGGCCCACACTGGCCAGCAAATCGCGGGCGCGCCTGGGCCCGTCTATCCCATTGCCGCCCGTCAGTTCATATGGCAACAGAACGTTCTCTTCCGCCGTCAATGTGGGTAGCAGGTGATAAGACTGAAAAACGAATCCCACTTTGCGGCCGCGAAGCAGCGCCATGCGGTCTTCATTCAGACCGGTGATATCGACGCCATCCAGAACGATCCGGCCCGAAGTAGGCGTGTCGAGGCCAGCCAAAAGTCCCAACAAGGTGCTTTTGCCGCTGCCCGAAGGCCCCATGATCGCTACGAATTCTCCTCGCTCGATTTCCAGGTCGATGCCACGCAGGATGTCCACTCGATGGGTGGCGGTGGGAATGCTTTTGGTAAGGGCGCTGACCTGAATCGCGGGCGTTTGGACGAGTGCTTGAGTCGGATCTCCCTGCAATTCTTTATTATGGCATTGGGTGGCTTGCATGTCGTTTTATAGGTTTCTTTTCGTTGGATGTATCGCTGTGGGGCTAGGTTTAGTGCAATTTTCAAGCGGAGCGCCCTCCACACATATAGATACGCGTCCGGTGATCGTTGCGTTCGGAGATAGTCTGAGCGCCGGCTATGGCGCGGAGCCGGGCAAGAGCTTCCCCGATTTCTTGCAAAAAGATTTGGATGCTGCCGGACTGCACTGGCGAGTGCTCAATGCCGGCGTGAGCGGCAACACCACTACCGATGGGCTTTATCGGGTCGACGAGGTGCTTGCAGACAAGCCGCGCATCACTATTATCGAATTCGGCGGTAACGATGGCTTGCGGGGCCTACCGCTGGAAACCACCCGAACCAACCTGGAGCAGATGATCCAGAAACTGCAGAGCGGCGGTTCCAAGGTGCTTATCGCGGGCATGACTTTGCCGCCCAACTATGGCGGCGATTACATCACCGGCTTCGGGAAAATCTATATCGATGCGGCGAAGAAATATAATGTGCCGCGGATTCCTTTTCTGCTCTCCGAAGTTGCCCTTCGTCCCGGTCTCATGCAGCAGGACGGCATCCATCCGACCGCGCAAGGCAATGAGATTGTGGCAAAAACGGTTATGCGTTACTTGAAGCCCCTGCTCCATCAGTAAGGTGACGCATTAGCCGCTTGCGCGATGCGGCGCTTCCGCAGTTCCGCCGTCACCGCGCGATGGCACTTCAAACACAAAGTGCGGATGTTTTCGAGGTCGCACTCGCCTCCGCCCTCTACTACTGGCATGATATGGTCGGCGTCCCAAAGCGACTTTCGGGAACCGGCACGCAATCCCCAATGAAGGTGCGCTTTTAGCCGCGCGGCGCCTCGCAGCCGTTTCAACTCGCGTTCTGCATGCAGGCAGTCAATTCCGCAACCGGCGCAGAGCCCACGATCGCGTTCCAGTACTTTTTCGCGAATATAGCCCGGATCGCTGCGTACCCGCCATTCTTCCACGCACCAGGCCGAACAGAAAGTGACGCGGCCTTCGGGGACTTCCAAATTGCACCAACGGCATAGATTCCGGCCATTAGCCCCTTTGGGAAGGGTCCTTCGGTCCGCCCAACCACCCGGCATGGTTCTTTTTGTACTCATGCTCGCTAGCTTCCTTCAAAAAATACCAAAAAGGGAACAGGACTGCTCTGGAACGCATCTAACTTTCGGGCGAGATGTTAGGGAAGGTTGCGACCATGGTGGCGATTCGGTATACTCCGCAATTGCACGAACTCTAAAGTTGAGGAGTTGTGCCAGGGTCGACGGCCAGGAACTGCTGGATCATCGCCCATGAATTCAGATCGCTGGGAGGCGGGGAGTGTCGGTTCAATCATCTAAATTCTTGTTGACGATTGCATTGATTGGAATGCTGGGGCCGGTGCCCGCTCGGATGTTCGGACAGGCGGCGGCCGCACCGTCGTCTGCGACACCGCAGAAGAACTGGAAAGATCGGATGGAGTACGATCTGTTCGACTCCATCACCAAGGACAACAATCCTAAAACGAAACTCGAGAAGCTGCAGTCGTGGGAAACCATGTATCCGATGACCGAGTGGATCAAGGAACGCCGCACATTGTTCCTGACCACCTATGCGGCTCTGAATGATCCCAAGAACGCGGTGAACGAAGCCAAGCAGATGCTGGCGGACGATCCCAAGGATTTTACGGCGCTCTATTACACCATGCTCTTCACGCAGGGCCTGTACGCACAAAACCAGACGCCGGACGTTTTGGATCAAGGCGACAAGGCTGCCAAGGCGATTCTCGAGAATCTGGACACTCCTCCACCCAACGTCAAAGCGGATGACTGGGCCAAGCTGCGTCCCCAGCTGGAGCTTCTGGCGCATCGAAACATGGGATGGATCGCGATGCAGAGGATGAATTGGGATGCGGCCGAAGCTGAGTTCCAGAAGACTCTGATGTTGAGCGCGAACGACGCGCAGGTGGATTACTGGATGGGAACCGTGATCGCGTCGGAGAAGAAGCTGGACAAGCTGCCGGCGGCGATGTTCTATTTTGCGCGCGCGGCCACCTTTACAGGGCAAGGCGCACTTCCTCCGGACGCCCAAAAGACGGCGATGACGTATGTCCAGAAGCAGTACAAGAATTTCCACGGCAGCGACGAAGGGTTTAACGACCTGGTGGCGGCAGCCAAGGCCAATGCGACACCGCCTGCGGGTTTCGCCATTAAGAATGCCAATGAGTTAGCTCAGGCCTCCGCCGCGGATGAAGAAAAATACAACAGCACTCATCCTTCAGAAGTACTGTGGAAGAACCTGAAGATGGCCCTTACCGCACCCGATGGCGCAAATTACTTCATGATGGTGAAGGGCACCGAAGTACCGATGCTCAAGGGCAAAGTAATCAAGCTTGAGCCCGCGGTAAAGCCCAAGACAATTCTGCTTGCCATGGAAGACAACACCAACAACACCACCACCGCCGACGCTACTCTGAAATTCGAAATGCCGCTTGCCGGCAAGGTGGAAGAAGGCACAGAACTGTCGTTCGAAGGCGTCGCCGACAGCTACACCGCAAGCCCCTTCATGGTGGTCTTCAACGTCGATAAGGAAAAGCTGCACGGCTGGACCGGCAAGAATGAGGCCGCTCCCGTACACCATACTCACCACGCGGCAGCCGCTCACTAACCCCCTGGTTTTCGCTCAAACGGGCGCAGCGACAGATACCGCAGCGCCCGTTTTTGGACTCTGATACTATTCCACAAAGACACTTTCTGTTTGGAAGACAGATTGGAGGCCCGAAATGACTCAACCTTTAAGGTTTTTGTGGTTAGCTGCGGTCGCTGGACTGCTTGTTCCTGCATGGGTGACGGGACAGGATAAGGAAGCTCCAGCACAACCGCAGTATAAGAATCCCGCCGAATACACTCTCTACGATTCGATCCTCAAAGATACCAATCCAAAAACGAGGCTCGACAAGCTGCAGGAATGGCAGAGCAAGTACGCTGATACGGATTTCGAAAAGCAACGCAAGGCGCTCTTCCTGGATACTTACGTCAAATTGAACCAACCGAAAGAAGCCGTGGACGAGGCCAAGAAAATTCTGGCCACCGATCCTAAGGATTTCTGGTCGCTCTACTACACGATGTCGTACACGCGCGCGGTGGCAGGCGATAAGCCCACGCCCGATGCGCTGGATCAAGGCGAAAAAGCCACCGGTGCACTGCTTGGAAACATCGATGCACCGCCGCCAGGCGTAACAGCCGACCAATGGAAAGGCGCCCGCACTCCGGTGGAGGCGTTGGGCCACACAACGTTGGGATGGATCGCGATGCAGCGCAAAACCTGGGACGCCGCAGAAGGAGAATTTCAAAAGTCGCTGCAGTTGGATCCTAACAATGGCGAAGTGGACTTCTTCATGGGAACCGTAGTCTACTCCCAGAAGAATCCACAAAAGATTTCAGCGGCCCTGTTCTATTTCGCGCGAGCCGCCAGCTATGACGGCACCGGTGGATTGGCCCCCGCTGGACGCCAGCAAGCTCTGAGCTATGTTCAGCGCGCTTATAAGGGCTATCACGGAAGCGACGAGGGCTTCAATGATCTTGTGACGCTCGCGAAGGCTCAAGCGACGCCGGCTGGCGACTATCACATCGCTTCGGTCAAGGAAATTGCAGAGGAGAAACAGAAGAAGGAACAGGAAGAGGAGGCCAAGGAAGACCCCCAGCTGAAGCTATGGAAGCAGCTCAAAGCCTCGCTCACCGCCCCCGACGGCGCCAGCTATTTCGAAAAGGGAATGAAGGGCGCGCAGTTGCCGACGCTCAAAGGAAAAGTAGTAAAGCTCGATCCCGAGACAAAGCCCAAGACCGTTGTGCTTTCGCTCGAGGACGGCACCACGGCGGATGCGACCCTGAAATTCGATATGCCCCTGGCCGGGAAAGTGGAGTCGGGAACCGAATTGACCTTTGAAGGTGTGCCGGAAAGCTACACCGCCGCTCCCTACATGGTGATCTTCAATGTCGAGCCAGACAAGCTGCATGGCTGGACCGGCAAGAACGCTCCCCGGGCACCAATTCGCAAGAAAACATCGGCAAGTAATTAAAGCGCTCGCTCAGGCGCGCGGTGCAGAAAGGGCGTTTGCCAAATCGGTGGCGAACGCCCGCATCTTCTGTACCTGCTCGGCCGTAGCAGGCTCCTCAAAGCCTTTGCCGACAAACCTGGCTTGGTCGCCGCGCCAAATCAGCGGCGCAAATCCCTTCTCCGTCATCAAACCAGGTGCGCCAATGTTGCCGAAGGCTTCTTCGCGGCGCTCTACGAAGGCCACGAAACCATCGCGCTCCAGGATGAAATGGGACGTGATCTCCGCCGGGATGATCTGAATCCCCGCTGCCGCAAGCTTCTCCAGGGTTTCGATCAGATTCCCGGTCACATCTTGTATCGGCCGAGATCCTCGTCGTCCAGACTCTCGAGCCACCGCCGCTGTTCCTCGTCGCTGACCTTATCGGCGGCGGCACTGGAGCGCTTGGAGCTCTTCAGTACAGACTCATCCACGTAGATGGGACAATCCAAGCGCAGCGCCAGGGCAAGAGCATCGCTCGGCCGCGAATCCACGCTAATCAAGTCGCCGTCTTTGTCGAGCCAGATCACGGCATAGAACGTATCGTCCTTCAACTCGCTGACCACAACCTTGCGAATGCCGGTTCCCAGGCCGAGCAGCAAGGTCTTGATCAAATCGTGAGTCATAGGCCGGGGCGTCGAAACTTTTTCGATCTCGAGGGCAATTGCATTGGCCTCGTAGATCCCCACCCAGATTGGCAGGATGGTATTCCCATTCAGATCCTTGAGCACCACAATTGGCATGTTGGTGACGGGATCCATCATCAATCCGCGGATTTTCATTTCGACTTCCATACGGTCCCCCTTTGTGACTACGCTCAGTTCACGCGCTCGCCGGCCAATGAGTTCGGACCTGCACGCGTGACGCGGACGCTCAAGTACGTACCGGCTAGAGTGGCTCCATCCCGTGGGCTTGGAAACTCCGGATGAATGAAGTTGAGCGGCCGGTTTTGAGTGGTCCTTCCAATCCATTGCCCCGTGGCCTGATTATAGCCTTCCACGAAGGCCTCCTCGACGATACCGACCAGCGCGGAATTCCGGCGGATCTGGATGTCGCGCTGCATCTCCTGAAGGATGGTGAGACGCCGGGTCTTTTCCTCTTCCCTGATGTGATCCTCGAGCGCGAGCGCGGGCGTATTCGGCCGGCGCGAATATTTGAAATTGAATAACGAATCGTATTGTACTTCTTCGAGCAGCGATAGCGTCTCCTCGAACTCAGCTTCGGTCTCGCCGGGGAACCCGACGAT
>PKZC01000325.1 GCA_003132905.1 Bryobacterales bacterium
TTTTTGTGTTTGCTGACGCATTTTTCCGGGGCATAACGGGCGAAAGTGAGGCGAAGGGTTGCGATCGCGGTAATTATCCCATCAGAGCACGTATGTTAGGTAGACTATGAATGACGTGACAGGTCGGCCCGCCCCAGTCCCCGTTATTAGACCGCGTCGAATTTGCTAATGCGCTCCAGTATCGATTCGAAGCCGTTGGTGAACGCCTCGTGGAGTTCTTGCGCCCCTAGGTGCTGTGTAATAAGGGTTCGTTCAAGGAGACTTTCGAGAGACCGCCGCCTTGGCCTCCGCTCAGAAGGCACGTTAAGCCGACGAAGTTCTTTCTGCCATTCGTAGGCGAGAAGATCCGCCGCCTGAAGAGGTCGCAGGTCACGTTTCCCCGCGAATGTATGGGAGTGATATCTGAGGTACGTTGTGCCACGTTTTTGATCGCCGTCCCTCACCATGTTGATGGCGTCGTTTGTGGCTGACTGATGTTCGTGTCCCGCTTCGAAGAAATACGAGATCTTTCCCTGGTAAGAATATTTCTCGGCCCAGGCTACAACCGCCCCAAGTACCTGAAGCGCGGCCAGACCGTACGGGCCGCCCCGCTCCCACGAGGGCGGTTCAATTCGCCCAAAATCGGTTTCGCTGATCGACACAGCGATCCCGATTTCCATACGGCGTTTGATAATACCGACGAGACGGACAACCAAGTCCTTCCGCCGCTGCGTATTGAGCTTGGAGAATTCCCCGACGCCATGAGCACAATCAGCCATATGAAAGCAAGCAACTCCGAACTCTTGCAGCGTCTCGGCAAACTCGCGATCCAAATGTATAGCCTGTTCAGCAGCGAATAGGTACCCGGCCACGCACATTACAGGCGAGCCGTGGTGCGTCCCACTTTCATCGAAGTACGCCTCCATCATCATGGCAAAATCCGCTTTCAAGATTTCGAGAAGGCGTCGAAAATCGACGTGGATCTGGCCGAACATGAGGATAATCCGCCGGTTGCTTGTCGTGACACACCACAACCGAGGAATGGCAGCAAGCCAAAACGAACGGACCGACGCAAGCGGGCAAACCTCTTCATCCGGCCAAGGATGTTGAAGAGAAGAAGATGCGCCCGCTCTCGCGACGCGGATTCCACGATCTGTTGAAGCGGGCCGTTAATCCACCGCCCGCTTCGAAACCTCGCTCAAAATCGACTTAAGAATCAGGTTGCCCTGATCTCTCCGATTGTACCGAAAGCTGTATTCGTCCAGGTAGGTCTGCAAATATCGAGTGGTACACGCCGCCGATTCCGCGCTTGACGATAACACCAGCCCTTCAACCGAGTTGGTGTGAATATCGCCATGCGCGTAAACGTGCGCGGTGTGATTGATACGCCGATGTACTAATCCGGCCTTCGGTCCGTCTGGCTTGCGGATGTTTTTGGATTCCGCCGTAGGATTTCCATTCGTCGGTGTAAACGGTGCTTTCGGGAAGCACGTAGTCACGCATCAGGGGAAGAAGAGTAGCGCCGGTTGCGTCCTTGGTCGCACGCGAGACCGCACGACCTTTGCGTTCTACCAGCCCCACGATGGGAGCCTTGCCCGATTCGGCTTGACTTCCCCTTTTGTTCGCCTCACAATAGATCCATGGCTTTGACCAAGCGGCAAAAGGAAGTGCTCGACTTCATCGCGGACTTCGTCGAAGAAAACGGCTACAGCCCCAGTTACGAGGAACTGGCCCAAGGCCTTCATCTCGCTTCTCTCGCCACCGTTCACAAACATATTCAGGCGCTGGAATCGCGCAACTATTTGCGCCGTCTCTTCAATCAAAGCCGGTCTCTGGAAGTTTCGGCGAAGTATGTTCAGGAACGGCGCAAGGGTCGTGTCGCCGCACGCTTGGGAGACATTCCGCTGGCGGGCCGGATTGCCGCGGGCATGCCGGTAGAGGCCATCGAAGGACAGGACACGCTGCAGTTCGCCGATTTCGCCGGTAAGGGCGATACGTTCGCGCTTCAGGTGAGCGGCGAGTCGATGATCGACGATCACATAATGAACGGTGACTACGTGCTGGTGGAGCGGGCGCAGCAGGCGCAGGATGGCGAGATTGTGGTGGCGCTCGTGGATGGCCGCGATGCCACGCTCAAGCGCTTCTATCGTGAACCAGATGGCCGCATCCGCTTGCAGCCGGCTAACGCGGCGATGCAGCCGATCCTAGTCGACGCGGATAGGGTGCAGATCCAAGGACGCGTCCTGGCGGTCCTTCGAAAATACAAATAGCACTCTTTAAACCGCTCTACACTCACTTACATTCGTCCCGGCGGGAAGCGCGCAGACGCATGTTAAACTGAGAGCGACATGGCTGATCCAATGAGCGCGGTCAAGCGCTTTCTGTTCTGGGATTATCCACGCGCGGGCTGGCAGTACGACGTAATGGTCGGGCTGATCTTGGCTTTCATCTTTCTGACGCCCCGGGAATGGTTTCGCGATCAACCACGCGCCAATAGCATTGTGATGCTTCCTTCCGAACGCGGCGACACCGTCTTTTGGATGGATGCCGAGCAACTCGCTAATTCGCCGGAACAGGCGCGTCCGGCGGCAGCCAGCGCCCTGCTTCAGGCGCGCACCGGCAAAAAGTACCACGTGGTTCGATTAGAACCGATCGTCGATTCCGAGCAGGAGATTAAAGGATTCATGGCGTTCACCACGCCCTAGCGGAAGCCGCAAGGCTCCTTCGGGAATCCAATCGTTAATGCGAACGCGCTTACGCGGATTTGTTGTGTGTCTGGTGCTAGTGGGTTCCGGGGCGACGGCCGCTCCGAACGACACTCAGCGGCAGGTGCTGGCCCGCATGGATCAAGCCGCGGCCAACTTTAAATCCATGACCGCGCAGGTCAGCTACGTCACCCATACCGATGTTTTGAACGAAGACGACACAGAGAGCGGCGTCGTGACGATGATGAAGGTTCAGCCGGATGAGGTACAAGGCCGGGTGGATTTTACTGGGCCTGACGCCAAGATTATAACGTTCGAGAAACGGAAGTTTCAGCAATACCTGCCGAAGATCAAAACCTTACAGATCTATGACTTGGCCAAGCACGGCGAGCAACTCGACAAGTTTCTGATGATCGGGTTCGGCACCTCCGGCATGGAACTTGCTAAAGATTACGACGTGAGCGTGTTAGGAACAGAAAACGGAAAGGGCGCGTCGGCCATTCACTTGCAACTTATACCGAAGGATCCGGATGCCCGGCAATACGTAAAAAAGTTGGAATTGTGGATTCCGGCGGAAGGCGATCCGTCTCCTTTGCGGGAAAAGATTATCGAGCCGTCGGGCGATTATCGGCTGGTCACCTACAGCGGCGTGAAGATCAATCCGCCATTGCAACCGGATGCGCTGCAGCTCAAGCTTCCGCCCGGTGTTAAGACAGAACACCCAGGTCAATAATTCGTGCAGACTTCGACCAACAATCGCGATTCCAGCAGCCGTCTGACTTTTCTGGATTGGACGCGTGGCGCGGCCGTCTTGGTAATGCTGCAAGGGCATGTATTCCATTCATTCAACCGGACCGATTTGCGAACGGACGGTCCCTTCATGCTGTCGCAATTCTTTGGCGGCATCGGTCCGGCAATCTTCTTAGTGCTTACTGGCATCACGCTATCATTTCTGATGGACGGACGGGAGCGGCAAGGCGTGGATCCGATGGGTCGCTGGCGTGCCGCATTGAAGCGCTCTGGTTATCTGTTTACACTGGCCTTCCTGTTCCGCTTGCAGCTTTGGAGCTTCGCGTTTGGACAAAGCCCTTGGACCGATCTATTCAAGGTGGACATCCTCAATTGCATGGGTTTCGCCATCGCGCTCATGTCCGTGATGGCGATCTTTACCACTGCGGAGCGGGTGCGTTTATGTGCCGGGTTGGGCGTCGCCATCGCGGCAGCGTCGCCGCTCGTATCAGCCATCGATTGGCGCTGGCTGCCCCCGCATGTTTCGGCCTATTTTGTTCCCAGCTACCAATACTTCGCCTTTTTCCCCTGGGCTTCCTTCATCGCGTTCGGACTGAGCATCGGCAGCATCCTGCGGTTGGTGAAGGCGGACCAGATGAATCGCGTGATGCAATGGGGCGGATTGCTGGGGTTCGGATTGATCATCGGCGGTCAATACTTTTCGAACATGCCGTATTCGCTGTATCCGAAGTCGGAATTTTGGCTCGACAGTCCAGGGCTCATCGTCATCAAGTTGGGCGTGGTCATGCTGGTCCTCGGCTTCGCTTATTTATGGACTGCATTACCGCTCGCGGCGTCGTGGAGCTGGGTACGCCAGCTCGGCACTACGTCGCTGCTGGTGTACTGGGTTCACATTGAGTTAGTGTATGGCCGCTGGTTTGGCGGGTTTAAAGAGTCGCTCACCAACGTATGGTGCGGCGTTGCGGCAATCGCCGTAATCCTGCTGATGGTTGGGCTCTCGCTGCTCCGAACGCGATGGAGCGCGGTGCAATTAGCCGTCGCATCTTACTTCTCGTATAACCCGCCGCACCGGGCGTCGGGCGATTAGGCATCTTCACAGCAAAAACCCAGCTTTAAGGCTCCGGGCATTTCCGCCGGCTTCCTTCGCGCGTAGTTCCGGCGATTAGCGCGAATCGTCGCAATCGCTTCCAGGAAATAATCATCCACGGGCCGCATTTCGCTTCCTGCTGTCCAATCGTAGGCGTACAGCAACTTGGCATCCTCGACGGACGCCTTAAGGTCGGCGCCAGTTAATCCGCGGCTCGCGAGTGCGAGTACGTTCGTATCAACCGCCATTAGCCCGCATTTCTCACCAGG
>PKZC01000095.1 GCA_003132905.1 Bryobacterales bacterium
ACCGTAACCGGACAGCAGTGGAGTCACTGCGGCATTGCCGGTATAAGTTCCGGTCAGGAGATCACCAATAAAAACGGAAACGGTCGCTGGTGTGTTGCCCCCCCATTCCCCTGTTGCCGTTAGAAGTGGACCTATGACGGAAAGCCAATTACCACCCTGATCGGTGGTGGCGGATACAACAAAAGTGGTCGGGCTCGTTGCGTTAACATTCAGGATAGCTGGCGGAATCGCTTGATTTGCAGGAACATTAAACGAGAACTGAGAAGGCGCAACAATCAAGGTTTGAGCATTGGCTGATAGCCCAAGCACAAACAGCCACGGAAACGTTCTCATCATGACAATAGATTGTTCTTTCAAACTAGGATACCTCTCTCCTAGGCGAGAGAGAAACACAGCAATTAGGTGGAAAACGACTCGGATTTCTCCAGAAGCCGGAGCAGTAGGCGACGCCCTACTTGAGCGTCACCACTGTCACTTGTTTTTGCGGTTTAAAGATTGTGGATTTTTGGATTCACGTGCCACACTCGACGATCCTGGTGACGTATCCAACCGAGATCAGACAGCTCAGCAAGCGCGGCGTTCACTTCTTCGTAGGTCGATAGGTTGCCCCAATGGTTGCGAACCACTTGGCGTGTCGTGAATGGCACCGGAAGATCACCAGCGCGTATGTGGTTAGCCAGCGTCACCGTCCCCCCGCTACTACTGGTCGTGCAAAGGTAAATGCGCTTGGCATGTTCAGCCAGCCATCTGCACCATGCGATTGCGTCTTGAGCACACTTCGCACTGACTTCTGTGGCGTAGGGAGTAGCAGCCAGTTGCAGTTGCAACGCGATGCTCGGCAGCAGCGATTTGTATTTCGTGTAGTACGACTTCAGAAAAGCAGGCTCATCGGATTGCCTATTCTTGCTTTCGAGTCTGATCCACCACTCCTCGAACAACCGCTGGCCTTCGCGGTCGAACTTCAGCGTGCGCGGACTCTCGGCATCGTAATCGGGGTGAGAGAAGGCTCGGAATAATTGTTCGACACATTCGTATAGCTTCGGGTCGGGTGGGCGATCAACATAGGCGACGGTCGAGTCCCAGTCAGGCCACACCGCGATTTGTAGTCGCTGTTGCAGCCCGTCTGATTTCATGCTGCCGATCACCACGTCGCCGATGTATCGGCGCAGTAGGTCGGGAACATATTGGCTGCGCCGATTGCCACGGCGAAGGGCCGCGTGAGCTAGACGAATGAGCAATGGTGGTCGGAATCCAGGCCAACAAGCCCAAGAACTGCGGACCACTCGCGGACCATTTGACACTCGGCGGCGGCCTGCTCGACAATAAGAGCGTCCCACCCATCATGCGGATGTGGCGGAATTGGCAGACGCGCTAGATTCAGGTTCTAGTTCTCGCAAGGGAGTGGAGGTTCAAGTCCTCTCATCCGCACCAAATAAATCAACAAGTTAGAAGATCAAAGCGGGAAGCCCCGCGTCCGTCAGTGTGCCTTATCTGTGCCTTATGGGGTATAATAGCTCTATGCCCAAGAAGCAGAAAGCCGTCCGGCGACGCGGTCGCAAAGGCGAGGGAATGCTGTTCCAGCGCGGGCGGGTCTGGTGGTATAAGTTCCCGACCGGCGAGCGCGTATCCACCGGGACGACCATCGAGTCGGAGGCCATCGACTTCAAGATTCGGAAGCGGGCCGAGCTTCGGACGGATCTCGTCAAGACGCCCGTTCACAAGGCCACGGTCAACGAACTGCTCGACGCGCATCTTGCTTACATGCGCCGGAAGGATCGGAAGAGCACGAAGGGCGTCGAGCAGGTTCTCGAAAAGCACGTGCGGCCGTACTTCGGGGATCGCGTAGCGTCCACACTGACGACGGCCGACTTCGAACGCTACCGAGAGGACAAGAAGGGCAAGGTCAAACCGACGACCATCAACCGGCATCTCTCCGCAATTCGCTCGGGATACGTGACCGGGCACAGGCGAGTGACCCCGCGGCTCGTCGATTTCATCCCGGCGTTCCCCATCGTGGACGAATCGTACAACGTGCGACAGGGCTTCTTGAGCTTCGACGGATACCACAAGGTCCGCGAGAAACTGCCCGCTTCCCTCCGCCCGCTTTTCGTGTGCGCCTTCCACGTGTCCTCGCGCAAGGGCGAGTTGCTCAAGATCCGCTGGTCCCAGGTGGATCTGAAGGACGGGTTGATAATCCTGAGTCCGTTCGACACAAAAAATAAGACCGGCAGAGCTCTGCCGGTCTACGGGGACATGGTCGAAGTTTTGAAAGAGCAGAAGCGGATCAGGGACGAACAGTTCCCCGAGTGCGAGGACGTCTTCTTCTGGCGCGCCGAAGATGTGATGCTGTCGCACGGCGGCCGGCGAACGATCCCCGGAGCGCCTATCAAGGTCTTCAAGGACGCGTGGACGAAGGCGGTGAAGGCCGCCGGGTACCCGAAGCTCCTGTTTCACGACCTGCGGCGCACGGCCGAGCGCAACATGGCGAAGGCGGGAATGGATCAGGCGAGGCGGATGAAGATCAGCGGTCACAAGACGCCAAGCATGAGCACGCGGTATAACATCATCGTCGTCGAAGATATCGCGGAAGAAAAAGCTCGAATGGACGCTTGGTTCAAGAACCAGAGCGCTAGCATTTCTGCCGCGCCATAAAGGCGTCCAGGTCGTTCTTGTCGATCAGCACGAGCCGATCGCGCCGGATCACGGGAAACAGCTTCTTCCCCATCAAGTATTCGAACGACTTCTTCGAGCGGCCGATATATTCCGCCGCCTGCTTCACCGTCAGGTAGCGCGGCTGGATAACATGCGGCTTCGGCAGTCGCGCGACTAGCGCGTCGGCGCAGTGATCGGCGAACTGCTTCGCGAAGGCGGACATGAAATCCGTCGCGCCCGGTTCTGGAAAATTGCCCACGGACGAACCTCTCCCAAGGTTGGTTTGTAGCCCGATGGGAGACGCGTGCGCTTCGGGAGAGCGCGTGTCCGGGTTAATTTCGACCCCCGGAGTGCCGAGCCGCCTTACACGGTGGGCGACGCCGTCAGTTAGGAGCTTGGCGCCATTGGCCCGTCGCTGCTTCCGCCGCGCGGCGGTCAGCGTATTATCATTTTAACAAAACTTCGCCGAAGTGCTCTAAAATTTCTTTCTATTCTCGTGCGCGTTTCGCACGAGATGCTCCATCAGCGTTCCGCGCCACTCGGGTTCCTCGATGACGTGCGCCGCGATGTCCTGGTGGGTGAGAACGATCTGGCCGAAGCGAGTCGTGAATGTATCCTGGAGCGCGTCGTAGAATCGCTTCCGATCTTCCCCCGACGGCCCGACGGCATCTGATTCCGATCGAGTTTCATCGCGTAGCTCGCCGAAGTCCGCTTCGATTCTCCGCCCTGCCGCTGGGTCGAGGTTCGCGAATGCTTCGACGAGGACGCGATCGAGCTCCTTGCGTTCCTCTTCCTGGCAAAGGAAGTGAAGCTCCCGATCGTCAGGCGTCCGCCCCTTGGCGAATCTCTCCACGCAGTCCGCCGGAAGAGCGTCCGCCGCGAGGTTCACCGGAACCGCGAAGCACCCGTCAGCGTCCTCCTGCAACGCGTCCCACACCCCGACGCCCGCCGCTTTTCGCGTAGCCGGGTCGACGAAGTCATAGGACTTCTGCAAAATGTCGTAAAGCTGAGCCGTCGTTTCTAACCAATCCGGTCTGGTTTCCACTTTGTTTTTCCTTTCTTAAAGACTTAAGACCGAGAAAGCAGACCAAAGGTTCCAAGCTGTCTCGCCAACTTCGTTCTATTTTACCGAGTCAGGTGCCTTCCGGCCCCGGTTTTCAAAACTTTATTTTCACCGCGCGCACTCCGCGACGAACCCGCCGCCCGCGCCGCCGCCGTCCGCGGCCCGCGAGAGGTAGCCGAACGCGTCGCTCATATGGGTTCGCTTCGGGTCGCGCTTGTCCAGCGTGTCGCGCGCGTTCCCGCTCGCGTCGCGCGCCCAGCGAACGGCTCGGAGGTCGTGGATCAGCTCCTACTTGAGGTCGGTTTGCGTTATGACGTACCAAGCGGTTCGCGGGCGGCCCTTTTCGTCTACGTAGAATATTTCAATTTGACGCCTTACACGAAGCCGCGCAAAGACATACGTGCCTGGTTTAAAGACGTGCTCTGGACTTCCGCCCAGCGGAACCCAAGAAGGTCCGACTTCAGCCTTCACATATAGGAAGCCGTCTGATGCTTCTAGAACCATACGCATATCATCTTGGTCGTGGATCGTAGCGGATTTTACCAGTAACTCGATCGGAAAGTCAGATGACTTTGGTGCAGCGCCCAGAAGCATCGTGAAAGGAATCACGAGAAACGCCCGGCTTATCATTTGTTTTTCCTTTCGAGAATTTATACCATACTTGTGGATGAGACTCGAGGAACTGTAAGTATTTGGGCCTCGGCCTTTGCCCGTAGTATCGAGTGATTTATCCTTCCGCGCTACCATCACCGCGCCGAGACGCCGCCTCCCAACAACACCGTGGAATCCGCCACCTGCCCGGACTTCCCGCCCCTTCCGATGCCCTGCCACAGCGCGTACGACAGCGCGTCGATCGCGTGCCCGCGGGCCGCGTCGCTGTGATCGATGAGCAACTTCTGGTTGTTGCGATCTGGCTTGTAGCGAAGCTCTTTGAGGTCCGTGATCAGCCCTCGGCAGCGCGGCGAAACGGCCATCTGTTTTTTCTCAAGTAAGCCGTTAACGAGGTCGATGCGATCCGCGAGCGGCGGATTGCTGCGCAGGGGAGCGGGGCGCACCTTGTAGTATCGGCCGGCCGCGCGCGCCAGTTCTCCCGACAGAGTTTTCCACGCGGTATCGTTCGCGGTCGCGGCGGCCGCGCTGCGATTGTTGCCGCTCGCGTCGCCGACTAATCTCAGCGTAGGGATCGCCCCGCGCAGCTTCGAGAGCGCCGCGGCCCACGCGATGATGGCCTCGGCGAGATCGCCCGCGACCGCGTTGTCGATCTGGATCTCGTCGATCACCTCGACGGCGAATAGGCGCGCGGCCTCCGGCCCGAGGAGATAGGCGCGCGGCGCCCAGGTTTCGTCGATGGTGGCGAAGACGGCGGACATCGGCGCGACGTTGTAGTCGCAACCGACCCAGATCTCCGGGACGCGAAGCCCCTTGGTCGTGGGCCGCGGCGATTCATCCCAGTAACACTCCCGCACGTGTCGTGCCGGATCGAAGCGATGGTACACGC
>PKZC01000353.1 GCA_003132905.1 Bryobacterales bacterium
CAACCACACATGCCGATGTCAAAATCGTTTGCGCCAGGAACGTCTTTGGTCTGCGCCTCGATCTTCGGTCGAAATTCTTTCATCGCGCGAGGCAGATCATCGAAGCTTTCTCGATGATTATCGCCAAGGTGCATCGCAAGAAGCCCTAGCACTATTGCCGATCCGCGAACCATTACCACAGCGGGAATTTCTGGCAAAGCGATGACCTTCGAACTCATCATGAGCGCTGCGCCGGTGCTGACATCCGTGTAAAGCGACTCGGCCACGACATACCCTGCGTCGCGCCGGAGAAACATATTGATTGTAGACACTGTGGCTTACCTCCGGCGACCATTCTGAGTGATATACGTGCCACCAGCGGGGAGCGCCGCGCCGATCACCACATTCGCAATCAATGCGGGGATGCTTATGGTTGCGACCAGCGCTACAATGGCTCCTATAGCTGCGCCAATGGGGGGCATATTCTGTTTCTCCTTTGATTAACAATTTCGGAAATTCGATTGCGCGGCGTCGCGCAGAGATGGCCGAAAAGCAACGCCATTCGCGTCTAATTGCTTAACGTCGACCGCTCGAGGCCTGCCGGTGCGCGTGTCTGTCCGGACGTCGAATTGAACGTCAGTCCCGATCGGCAAATTGTCCCGCGATTGATCGGCCAGGGCGCTGCAATGCGCGAATATCTCGGCGCCACCGGCGACTGGCTGAATGAACCCGAAACCACGTCTCCCCCAGGTCGCAATTTTACCAATCATGTTTTGACCATCCCCGATCGCAGGCTCAATGCAGCCTCCTGCTGGCACACGCGCTCGCATCGTCGAATAAGCGAGCGTCGATGGCGCAGGCAACGCGCGCGGCGGTAAGCAGGTGCGCCTCAATGTTGCCAACCTCCGGATGGGCAAAATTTTCGACCTCAACAAGCCTCCGAATACCAAGGGTGAGCGCGCCGCATTGCCACATCACGGCCATTAGTAGCTTTTCCAACTCGGCGAGTTGTGACTGCTTGGTAATCATCCGAACCTCGCCGCCGAAAAATCTGATAGTGCGCGCTCAAGATCGACCAGGATTTTCACGTCACTTCGTTGGCCGTGTTCCTTGCCGGAGAGGTGAATGCGAGCGACTGAATTTGACGCAAAGCTCACTAAGCTAACTTCCAACAATTTTAGAACTTCCAGGTGCCGGACTCTATTAATTACTCGGTCTCGAACGGTATTGAAGCCGATCGACAATCCGTAAATTGCGCCTTCGCTGACCAGGGCGATGGCTTCAGCAGCACGTTGGACGGCAGGCAAGAGGCGACCCGTCGCGAGGAGTCCGGTGCTGTCTTCTTCGAAGTGATCCCATTTTCCAATCACCTGGTGCGGATCGTGCTGCCACAACATCAGCGGCTGAGTGCCGGCCTTGCGATGCTGGGCTAAACTCGCCAAAAATGCGCCCCGGTCTACAATTTCGCCATCGCTATCGACGTTACCGAAAACGCTTGCGTAACCTGAAATTTCCGTCCCGCTTGGCGACCGCTTGATTTCGAGTAGCGAGTTGGAAAACCGGGGGAGTTTGAAAGCGGCGAGTTCGCGCCCTAAATCGACGAGGGCTTTATGACGGCGCGCGTTGGCACAGTAGCGCCCAAAGTCGGCCAATGCTGACGACGCCTCCTTAATCGCAAAACGCGTGTCCGAATTCCACCGATCGCCCGATAGCGAAAAATTAGCGAGCTCACGCCCAAGGTAGGTCAGGGTTTCGCGGGAGACGGTCATCGGGAATCTACCTTCGATCAAAGGAACAGGCACCTGTGGATCACCTGCACAAATGGAACTATCGGCCGCAGCGCTGCTATTTCGTTCTGGTCTTTTTGACGGCGGCGCCAAGCCTCCAAACATTGGAGGTTGATCAGCCCGACGAAATTAACAACGGGAAGGAAGATATTTGCGGCGTCGAGGCCAAGTTCGTCAACACCCGCTTGCCGCGCAGTTGCGACAGCCGCATTAGCGTCGACCGCCGCGATCATCGCCGCTTCAAAAGTTTCCGTGGCCGCAGTGAACGCATCTCGATGGTGCTTAACGAGGTCTCGATATTCGACATCTTTTTGCTGAGGAAGCCTGTCGCGCAGCGCGGCGGTTTGAAGATCAAGCCGTTCGATGAAGCGATAAAGATCGGACTCGCGCGCTTCCAATTTATCGATGGCATTCTTGTGATCGTCTCCGAGAAGTAGATCCGCGCGCCGTGCAGGCATATCGTCAAGCTCGGCCACGTGTTTTGCTCGCTCGGTATCGAGCGCGGTGATCTCCGCACGCAAACCGTCAAACCCGGCCTCTGCCGCGCCGCCGTTGAGAAGTGATCGAAATCTCGATGCCAGCATGGTGCTCTCCAATTCTCGAATTATATGAGCTGTAACGGCCTTCACCATCAAGGTGTACCGTTTCATGGAAAGGTTTTCTTTCGGCCACACAATGATTTGCAAGAATTCGGGGTATTTGATTATCGCTCGTCGGAAACGGTCTGTGCGCGTCTAGCGATTCGTGTTCCTGAAAAGCCAAGGCCAACAGCGCTCGCGGGGTGCCTGCCGGCGGCATCCGCTTTTTGTCAATCTCCCAATTCTCGCGTTCATAGCGCCGCAGTTCACGCTGCAAGGTTGCTCGGCGACGCGCATCTGTTTCACCTGGGCAATAGCGCACAAAAAATTCGCGAATGGTTTCGTCGCGCCGCAGCCGATGCTCGCGCGACCACCATGTTTCCCCACCTCGAACGACTGCCAGTCCCAATGCTTGCTCGATCGATAGCCCTTCGTGTGCGTGGGCTATGTATTGTTCGAATCCTTCAGCAAAGCCAACGTCCCCGACGGCGCGCGCATAATCGGCGAGGCGGCGAAGTCGGGCAGAAACAAAATCCATCGGCAGACTCGATTAGTGACCGCGATCCGCTCGCGACTGCGACAATTTCACCGGACAAGAAGCCCAAAATAATTGGTCTTAAAAAACGACCTGTGGGTCGGCCTCACCTAGCTTGGCAGTTCCTTCCGCAGTGACGCGGTATTCCCATGAGACGCGCGAGCGCGTCACGATGTAATCGCCCGTGTCTGTCCGTTCGCGACGCTCGACAAAGCCGAGTTTGACGAGCCGCGTAAGTGCTTGGGAGTGCCCACTCGCGCCGCGGCCTCCGACATCCATCGGTCGTGCGAAGTCGAGGCGGCCAAGTCGCCGCTGGCGAGAGCACCAATCATTCAGGGCGATTAAAATCGACCGATCATCCTCACAAAACTCTGCCATTACCATCGCTCCATTTTACTAAGGGCTTTTAGTATTCAATTCGAACTTTTTTCACACCGTTGCCCATACCGGTCCGAGCTCCCAAGGCCCTATAGTTTTGACCCGCTCCCGGGGGGTCGGTCAGGCGGATCGAGCGGCAGCAATCCATGATCACCATCGAGCGGCAGCAGCAGATCGTCGCTAGCGCCGAGCGCCAGCAATCCTAGGTCACCGGTGAGTGGCAGCAGCCCAAGGTCGCCAGTGAGCGGCAGCAGCGTGTCGTCGCCCGCGCCGAGCGGCATCAGACAATCGACGTATTTCAATTTGCGTTTCATCTTGCGTATTGGACGCATTTCGATATCTCCATATTTCAAAGAAACCGTTGCAGCACAGGCACTTCTTTCATTCTGAGCAAAAAAAATAATATGAGCACAGCGGATATGTGCGCGCCGTTCCCAACCGGTCGCGGGGGTCAAACCCCCAGGGTTTTGACTTCCCCCCCTGTCCGCCTATCNNTACGGCGATGGCGGCTCATGCGGCACCACCTTGGGCAGAACGCTCGTCGACATGGTTGGCTTGATCGATGCTCGACGCATTGACTGTAAGTTGAATCGCTGAAATTGAAGCGTGCACGCACTGCCAAGCCTCTAACAGTGCGCCGGCAAAATGATCTGCTATCCAGTCGCGCTTGAACTTGGTCGGCGCTGCCATCAGGCATTCGCCTTCAAATATCCGTAGAACCGACAGGTCCTGGAACCAAGCCCTATTGATGTCGCTGCCGAGCGACCGTGCGAGTTCAACTCGTACGCATTGCCATTCGTCCGCAAACGGTTCGATGCGGGTAATGCTGTAGCCTGCTTCTGCCGCACCATCGTTAAGACTGGCTTTGAGATCGGCTCGAGCCGCGCGGAAGTTGTCTCTGGATTGCCGCCAATCTGGAGATGCGGTGCCACGTGCCTTAGAGTTAAATGGAGTTAATATAGGAGTCTGTTCGCAGCCCGTTGCGATATTTAGAACGCGATTTTGCGAAATTTCGGCGGAATTTTGCGAAGTTTCTTGGCTTAAACTTCGCAGCCCGTTGCGAGATTTATGGTCTAAATCTCGCAGCCCGTTGCGAGATTTCTTTAGGTAAATATCGCAATACGTTGCGACCTTTTCGACCGGCATAAAGTAGGTGTTTGAGTTCCGGCCGCCAGAGGTCGAGATCAGATATCCATGCGTGATAAGTTCGCGAACCGCCTCCCAAACCGTGCGCGCGCTGATCCCCATGTTTTTGGCGATCGTTTTTTGGCCGACATAAGTGGAAGCGGACCCCGAATTGAAATAGCCGCCGATGATGATTCCGACGCGCACCGCGACAGGAGACAAACGCGCGTCCACCGCCATCATGTCAGCCCATGCGGCGCGATAGAGCGGAGTGAGGTAGACATTGCTACCCATGCGCCGGGGTTCGCTCTTTTTTGGTCTTTGTTCCAGGTGCCGCGTTGAGCGTCGCCAAAGCGCGCTCGCGATCGGCCTTGGGCAATTGCTGCAAAACGACGGCAGCCGCTTCCAAGCGCGCGGCGCGCCAGCGCGCCATGCATTCCCGTGTCAGCGCGGCGTGCCGCTTGCGCTTTTCATCGTCAGCCCAGGCAGCAATGAGGCCAATACGTTGGCGCTCGCGCGTGGCCGGATCGGCCAACGCGGTCTGTGTTCTTTCGGAAATTCGCTGGCGAACCTCCGGATTATTCATCCGTTGCCGCGTCCTGGTAGCTTGTTCGCTTCGCTTTTCGGGATCGGCCCAATAAGCCTTTAATCGCTCACGGATAAGCGCCCGCGATTCCGGCGTATGCGGTCCTCGCCTCATTGCGATGACTCCGCTCGCAATGTTTCACGGGAAACTGCCCCAATACCCTTTTCATCAAATATGCAGGCCTGATCGCCGCGCCGAAGAAACGCCGGAATATCGAGACCGTCATCGGTTTGGGATATTTCTTTTGGATCAGCTTCGTGATCAGTGGCGAGAAACTTGAAAGAGACGCGCGGAATTTCGTCGCCCCACACGGTNNGAGGCTGACGCCCGTACAATTCGAGATACGGGCCAGCGCTCAGCCTTTCGATTCGTGCGTGAATTTCATCGGGCTTGCGCGAGTGTTCGCGGATTGGCGATTCAATGACCTGGCGCACGTCGGCATTTAATCGAGACGGATTTCCGCGCGTGGCGAAAAGGCAGAGCTCGGTTCCCTCTCGGGTCCATTTTCCGAGCCCCATAAAAAGCCCGTCGCCGCTCGGATTCTGTTTCACCCATACGAATCCGACCTTGATAAATCTGAAGCCCCATTCCTCGATAACCTCGAGCGCGCACGGTAGAAGCCAATCCATGCACCACAGGTGCAACACGGAATCATCCGCGGCGAGACGCTTGACCGGAAGTGCCTTGATCTCCGAAAGAGGGTCCGTGTCATAGTGCCGATCGGGTGAGCGGTCTTTTCCTTTTGCGCTCCAAGTCTCATAGGGCCAATTAGGATCGCCAGAGATCGCGCCGAAACGCGCGCCGCTATCAGCAAGCGCATTCAGATCATCAAGCGTGCAGCCGGCCGCGACGCGGGCCGTGTATGCGGCTTGCGCCGGCGCNNTGCGCAATGCCGTCACTTCGGCGCGCTCAAGATCGGGTCGAATGGTGCCGTCCGCGATCCCGGAGCTGAATTGGTCGTCGTCAAGTTTGGTTAGCTCGTAAAGCGTTCCCCATGCGGCGGGCAAAACGTGCACATGTGCACGATTTGAAATCCGTGGATCCTTCGCTATCGCAATAAGCCGGCGAGCTGTGCTGGCACCGAAAGGCAAAGCTCCCTCGATCATCGACTCGAATTCGCCGTGAGATAGCGCGGCCTTCGCTTCGATGATCAGGTTGCCGGCGGCGATGACGGATTCGACGCTCTCGCGCCATTTGGCGGCAATGCGTTCGGGCCATCCGCCGAAATTCTGTGCGAGGTTTGCCGGTTCAATATCGGCGCGCTTGCTTTTCGCGCCCGCGTGTTCTAAATCGCTCATTGTCAACATTTCTTTTGGGCGCCGTCGACTGAACTCGATTGGCGCCCATTTTTTTATTGATCAAAACGCGGTTCACACCACCAGCAACAGGAAACATGCGTGCGATCCCGCAGCTCGGTTCATCGCTAAGCCGCCAGCCGTTCGCCAGAAANNCGACGGCACGATCAAGCCGCGCGCGCCCAGGCGCCCATATTGGGATTTCGGGCGCATTGATCAGGCCGCCTGCGGTTCATTCGCGCGCGCGCGCGCGGCGATCCGCTCTGCTTGCCAATCTGCAATTTCAGATTCGAGCCATCCGACGGCGCCGCCGCTAAGCGGCACGGGCTTCGGAAATTCGCCCTTTTCCATTTTATCATAGATCGTGCTGCGGCCGAGTCCGGTTACGCGCTCGACTTCTGGGCGTCGCAAAAATCGCTCGATGCTGGCTCGCGCATGTTCCATTTCGCGCCTCGTTCAATTGCTGCCTTTTCCAGGCGGAATAGAACGGACGCTAAAGGAAGATTAGACGGAGATCACCAACACACCCGCGCATAATTAGGTGCGCTTTTTTGAGCTCCGGCGCATGGCGTTGGTAAGCTGCTGGACCGAAATCCCGCACTTTTTGGCGACCGCCGCTAGCACCGCTTCGTGCCTGCCGTATGCTTCGCGGCGCGATCGTAGGTCTTTCATTATTTGACGCACGCCAAATACGGCGGCCTTTAACCTCTTCCCCGCCAGGTGTTTCGGATCATAAAGACGACTCATCGGCGGACGGCCGCGCCATTTCAGCCGGGTATGCCGCCAAATAAAATCGGCAAGCAGTTTGCGATCCTTGCGGCGCAGCGGCAGGTCGGAATCGATCACGTTGTGGAGCGAACTGAGATCATGAAACAACTCGACAAGCTTTATCGCGCTTTCAACGTCCGCATGCTTGGCGCCAATCTCACTAAGAGCGATTATTTGCGCTGTCGATTTTTGCGATGCGGTCATGGCGCACCTAAGGGGCGAAGCGGGATCACGTTCTCGGCGGTTCTTGCCGCCGTAGCGCAATAGGTCGCCCAATCGGCCATCAGCCGGCGCCGCTTTTCGAACATATCGCCGCGTCGATAGGCCGCTTCCACCTTGTCGGAAACAGCGTGAGCAAGTGCCATTTCTAGCATTTCGGTCGGATAGGCCGTGAGCTCCGCGCCCCAATCTCGGAACGTCGACCGGAAGCCGTGCACCGTCAGATCGTCACGGTCCATGCGCCGAAGAGTCATCAACAGTGCCATGTTTGAGAGCGGCGTGCGCGTCTTTCTGCCCGGAAAAAAATAATCGCCTTCGGTTTTTGCGGTTTTCAGAATTTCAAGTGCACGATCAGATAACGGCACGCGGTGTTCGCGAGCGCCCTTCATGCGCCCGGCAGGCACGATCCACATACGCGCATCAAAATCAATTTCTTTGCGACGCACCTCAATAGCCTCGCTCGTACGGGCTGCGGTCAAAATGGTGAATTCGAGAGCGCGGGCGGCCACGTCGTCGCGCGCGCGGAGATNNGCGGAGATCGGTCATAAATTGCGGGATCTCAGCATAGGGCAGCGCGGCGTGGTGCTGCACCTTGGCAATTTTACTTCTCGCCGGCAGCAATTTGTCCAAGTGGCCGCGCCATCGTGCCGGATTTTCGCCGATACGGTATCCTCTCGCTCCGGCCCAATCTAGAACGCTTTCGATCCGGCCACGTAGCCGTGCCGCAGTCTCTGGCTTGGTCCGCCAAATCGGCTCTAGAACCTTGAGCACCAGCCCGACGTCGACGGCGCCAACGGGCAGATCACCGAGCGACGGGTAAACATCGTTTTTAAGCGTCGCCTTCCATTGCGCGGCGTGTTTCTTGTTTC
>PKZC01000448.1 GCA_003132905.1 Bryobacterales bacterium
CTGCTCCTCCGCTCCGCGGCGCGACATTCCTCAGCAAGTACGCCGGGAAACCTGCGGCTGATTTGTTCACTGATGTGAGCACGAAGATGCCACCGGGGAATCCCGGAAGCAGCATTCTCGGAAGCATTAGCGGCGCCGAGTACGCGCGGATCATCGCCTACGTGCTCCAGCAGAATGGTTTTGCGACCGGACGACGCGAGTTCGCATCCGACGCGGCAGCGCTCGCTTCGGTGACGATTCCGGCTCCTCCGGGAGGACGCGGTGGCGGGGGCGGCTTGTCGGCCGGCGTGAAGCTGCCTCCGGCGCCGAAGAAGGCGAACCCTCTCGATAAAATCACTCCCGTCACCGACGCGTTGCTCCAGAACCCGCCCACAGGCGAATGGCTCACGTGGCGCCGCGGTTTTGATTATCAAGGTTTCAGCCCGCTGAAGCAGATTACGAAATCGAATGTGAACAATCTGCGCGTGGCGTGGACTTGGACGCTTTCCCCAGGCGCCAATGAAGCCACGCCCCTGGTGCATGACGGCGTGATGTTCCTGCACAGCCCCGGCGACAAGCTCGAAGCTATCGATGCCGCCACCGGCGACCTGCTGTGGCAGTATGCGCGAATCTTGCCCCCGGGCGTGAACGCCGGCAACAAGCGCATGATCTCGATTTACGGGAACAAAGTCTACATGGGAACTTCCGACGTCCACGTAGTAGCACTGGATGTAAAGTCCGGCAGGGTGGTCTGGGATCAGCCGCTGACCGAGGAAAGGGGCTTCAACCTCTCCGGCGGTCCGCTGGCCGCCAAAGGCAAGGTGATGATCGGCACGAGCCTCGGCCTCAACAGCGGCGGCGGCAACTACATTGTCGGGCTGGACGCGGCAACCGGCAACGAAGCCTGGCGCTTCTACACCATCCCCGGCAAAGGCGAGCCGGGCAACGAAACCTGGAAAGGCGATTCGTGGCAGCACGGCGGCGCATCGGTTTGGGTTACTGGCTCTTATGACCCGGCGTTGAATCTCACTTATTGGGGCATCGGGAATCCGGGGCCCGATTGGAATGGAGATACGCGCGATGGCGACAATCTCTATAGCGATTGCGTGGTCGCGCTGGACCCCGATACCGGAAAGCTGAAATGGTATTTCCAGTTCACTCCGCACGACACGCTCGATTACGATGCAGTGCAGGTTCCCGTACTCGCCGACATGGATTGGCAAGGGCAGCAGCGGAAAGTGATGCTGTGGGCCAATCGCAACGGGTTCTATTATGTGTTGGATCGGACCAGCGGCCAGTTCTTGACCGGCAAGCCGTTTAGCACGGTTACCTGGGCCAAGGGTTTGGATGAAGCCGGGCGGCCGATGCGGGTGAACGGAATAGAGCCGACGACGGAAGGCCAGCGAGTCTATCCTGGCGTGCAAGGCGCGACGAATTGGTATTCGCCATCCTTTAGCCCTCGCACCGGTTTGTTCTACATTCCGGCGTGGGACAAGTATTCGTCGGTATTCGTGAAAGTTCCAACCGAATACACGGAAGGAAGGCGCTACGTTGGAACATCGCCGCGGTCTTTGGTGGGCATTCAAGGGACGACCGTCAATCAGCGAAAAGAGGACGAAGGGTACAGCGCGATCCGAGCGATCGATCCCAAAACCGGCCAGCAGAAATGGGAGTTCAAGATGCTGGATGTCACCGATGCGGGTATCCTGACCACGGCGACGGATCTTCTGTTTTCGGGCGGGCGCGAGGGATATTTCTATGCGCTGGATGGGCGCAACGGCGACTTACTGTGGAAAGCCAACGTAGGCGGTGCCGTGGCTTCCGGACCCATTTCGTATTCGGTGAATGGGAAGCAATTCATCGCGGTGTCGGCCGGGAGCTCGTTGCTGGTGTACGCGTTGAAGTAGCAAAGGTGGCGGCATGATGAGACTGATTGCAGGGTTATCGCTATTTGGCCTTTTGCAGATGGGCGTGTTGAGCGCGCAAGATCGCATGCCAGTGATCCCGCCCGAAAAGTTGACGGACGCTCAGCAAAAGGCGGTACGAGATTACAAAGAGCTGCGGAAGACCGATCTGGTTGGTCCTCCTTGGTCGGTGATCTTGCGCGTGCCCGATTTGGTGGTTCCTTCGCTTCAAATCCGGCTTCACAATCTGAACAACAGCGCCCTCAGCCCGAAGCTCACCGAATTTGCCATTATGATTGCCGCGCGCCAGTGGACTAATAACTATGAGTGGAACGCGCACACTCGTCTTGCGCAAAAAGCAGGACTCAGCGCGCCGATTCTAGCGGCCGTCGCCGATGGACGCCGTCCCGATCACATGGCCGATGACGAGGCGCTGGTTTACGATTTCTGCACTGAGCTGTTGCATAACCAAAGCGTCAGCGACGCCACTTATGCCAGTATGCTGGCGAAGTTCGGTGAAGCAGGCATCGTGGAAGCTGCCAGCCTGGAAGGATACTACACGTATCTTTCGATGATCATGAATACAGCACGTTCTCCGCTCGCGCCGGGTATCAAGCCTGCGCTCACTCCGTTTCCAAAATAGAGAGTCCCTATGAAGCTACCGAGTCTCGCCGCGATCGCTTGCTGTGCCCTCGCATTCACTGCTGCCGCTCAGAGCGTGCCGAAGTTCGAGCCCGATCCTTCCTGGCCCAAGCAATTGCCGAACAACTGGATGCTCGGACAAGTGGGCGGCATCTACGTGGATTCGCACGATCACGTTTGGGTGACCAGCCGTCCCAGAACGCTGGATAACAACGATAAGTATGCCGCTCTCGATCCGCCGGAAAGCGACTGCTGCATCCCAGCGCCGCCGGTAATCGAATTCGATGCCGCGGGCAATTTCATTCAAGGCTGGGGTGGCCCGGCGGCCGGATATGAATGGCCCGACAACGAGCACGGCATGTTCGTCGATTACAAAGACAACGTCTGGATCGGCGGCAATGGCGCGAAAGATACGAACATCCTGAAGTTTTCGAAGTCCGGGAAGTTTCTGCTCCAGATTGGCCACCACGGAAAAACCGGCGGCAGTAACGACACGGAAAATCTAAACCGGCCGGCCGGGATTTATGTGTATCCGAAAACCAACGAAGTTTTCGTCGCGGACGGCTATGGCAACCGGCGCGTCATCGTCTTCGATGCCGACACTGGAGCGTACAAGCGCCACTGGGGAGCGTACGGAAATAAGCCCGACGACAGCGTTCCCCGAACTCGCAGCTTCGACGGACCGGGTCCGCAGCAGTTCAATACCGTGCACGGAATCCGCATATCGAACGATGGCTTGGTTTACGTCGGAGATCGCGTGAATAACCGGATTCAGGTGTTCACGCCCGACGGCAAGTTCGTGAAAGAGGGATTCATCGAGCGCAAAACATCCACGCCGGAAGGCACGGCGTTCGATGTCGCATTTTCACCGGACAAAGGCCAGCAGTTTCTCTACGTCTCCGATGGCAGCAACAAAAAGGTGCAGATCCTGAATCGGGAATCGCTGGAAGTGGTCGGTTTCTTCGGTGGACATGGCGGACACGGGCCGGGACAGTTCTACCATCTGCACAGCATCGCTACCGATTCGAAGGGCAACGTCTATGTCGGCGAATCGTTCGGAGAGCGCGTATTGCGTTGGAACGTGAAGGGCCGCTAAGACGGCGCTTATTTCTCCCCTGCGGCCGGTTCCAATCCAGCTTTCTTAATCGTCTCGGCGGCCGCCGCGCTGGTGAACGACTGAATGATACCTTCGGCAGCTTTCCTGTTTTTCGCCGCGCTCGAAATTCCCGCCGTCATGAAAATCTTCCGCTGAAATTCGGCTGGCAACGGGCCCGCGTACAGCACGCCGGGGACAGACGCGACTTCGCTGATCAGCCCAAATGCGGCCTCGACTTTCCCGCTCGCCAGGTTTGCCATCGATTGGTCTGCGCCTTCCTGGTAGACGATCTTCGGCTGAACTTGGTCGGTGATCCCCAAGCGACTGAGCATGTCGACAACGGCAGGAGTGCCCGCCCCCACCTTCACGACACCGATGGACTTGAACTGCAACAGCGTTTGCTTCATTGCCTGAGCGCTCGAAACGTCGGGCTTCGGCTGGCCGGCGCGAACTCCCATTCCCTCACCGGTGCTGGCTAGATCCACCTGCGTCCCCGAAGCGACCTTGCCGTCTTTGATCAAGTCGCTAATGATTTGCGGCGTCACGATTACGNNAGGTCGAACGCTTCCCCGCCCTCGATCGCCTGCTTGAATGACGCTGAGGTGCCAAACTTCACATTGATCGGATGTCCGATAGTCCGCTGGGCCTCAGGCAGCAGTTTCTCCAGCGCCGCCCGGAAACCGTTGGAGCATAAAACTTGGACATGGGCGTCTTGCGCGGGAGCGACCCCCGAGAAGAGAAGGACCAGGAGCGCTGCTCTCAAACGTGTATTCGTCATACGGCTGCATTCTTCCGTGAGCTGGATCGCGTAAATTCCGCGGCTTCTTTGGTCGCCTGCCGACCTCCCGAGAGCACTCCGCGCATGGACACGAAGCCGTGAATCATGCCGGGATAACGGGTGACGGTAACGGGTACGCCGGCCTGTTCGAGACGCCGCGCGTAGGCTTCGCCCTCGTCCCGCAAAGGATCGAACTCGGCGGTAATCACCAACGCGGGCGGCAGGCCACTCAGGTTCGGCGCGAGCAGAGGCGAGACTTCCGGGTGGCGCTTTTGATCGGCCGATGCAAGGTAGTGGCCGGTAAACCATTCCATGCCCGCGCGCGTCAGGAAATAGTTTTCGCCAAATTCGCGATGCGACTCAGTTTCGAAAGAGGTGCTATCGGTGACTGGATAAATCAACACTTGTGCCGATAAAGCTGGCCCGCCTGCATCGCGGCAGCGAATGGCAACCACGGTGGCCAGGTTACCGCCCGCGCTGTCGCCACCCACGGCAATGCGATGCCCGTCGATCCCCAAGCGTTCGGCGTTGGCTGCCACCCACACGGTTGCTGCATACGAATCTTCCACTGCTGCCGGAAATTTATTTTCGGGCGCGAGCCTGTAATCCACCGAGATAACGACGGCCCCGGATTCCTTGGCGATGGCGCGGCACACCGCATCATGCGTATCCAGATTGCCAAACACGAAACCGCCACCGTGGAAGTACACGAGCGCCGGACGGAGAGCGCCCCCGCGTTCGACGGCGTAAACCCGCACCGGAATCTCACCGCCCGGGCCTGGACCCGGCCCTGGAATCGAAAGGTTCTCGACGTAGCCCAACATATCGGGCTCGCCACCCATCATTTTCATCGCGTCCACACGCGTGTTACGCGCTTCCACCGGGTCTTGAGTTTCGAGCGGCGGCGCGCCCTGCGCGTCGATCATCTCCAACAGCGCGCGCACTTCCGGGTGCAGGCGCTCGCTTCGAGTTATGGATTGGGGCATGCGGAAATCCTCCGAATCATGATACATCGCGATCAAGCTGGGTGAGTGCTCTGCTGGGCCCGCACGATTCGAATAAAATCTGGCAGCTCGTGCAGTGAGACGATTCCGCCTGCCGGGTTGTGCGCTGCCAGGCGTCTGGATTCGTCCGGATCGTTCATCATCAGAACAGCATTGACGCCCACGCTCTCGGCCGCTTTTAGACCCTCCGCGGTGTCGGCCAGAAATATAGCGTGTCCGGGTTGGAGCCCTGATTGCTTCAGGGCGATTTGAAGCGGCGGGGCTTTGACGCCATTGGCATGATCTCTGCTCCATAAGGAAGAAAAGTATCCATGCAGGCCGTTCTTCTGGACGAATCGCGCAATCGCGGAGCCCGAGAGTGACGAGGCGATGATCAGTTGGATGTCCATTGCCTTCAACTCCGCCAATGCTGGTATCACGTCTTCGTAAAGACTAGCGCGCTCTACCGCTTCCATTTCGAGCGCATCCATTTGCCCCGGCATCGTTTCCATCAAGTTGAGTAAGTGCCAGTAAGCGCGGCTGCCCGACTTACTCAGTTGCTTCTTCTTGCCGGATAACCGAGCGGCGATTTCAAGAAACGGTTCGGCGGGAAATTCGGCCAGACAGCCGACCGGTTCAAAGAGAACGCCCCTAATTATTTGCATTCAGCTTCGTCAAGCCGGAAGCTAAAAGGCCCTTAGCCATATCGATCTTGGTTGAATTGTATTTGAGCGGCGCCGCATTCGCCAAAGCAACCATAACGGCTTGATCGCCTAAATCGGCGCTGAGTGTCTTGCCTCGAAGAAAATTTTCCACGGCGCGTTCGCGAACCGGTCTTCCGGCGATTCCACCGAAAACGACTCTCGAATCGTCGATGGTGTTGTCGCGGACTTGAAGAGTCAAAGCCAGCGACGCCATGGCAAAATCCCACACGCCGCGGGGTCTCAGCTTCTCAAATGACGCCCGTAAATTTGGCTGGGGCGGAGGCAGGATGACCTCGGTAAGAATCTCGTTAAAGCGAACGACATGGGACTGGATGCGCCCATCCACCAGCAGATCGCCCGGCACCAGATGTTCCACGCTCAGTTCCTTGGTCCCGGCAGAAGTGGCCAGTTTCACGGAGGCATCGAACGGGATCAGCGCGACCGCTGCATCTCCTGGATAAACGGCGTAACAGAGCCGCCCGCCCATCGCGGAATGATAATAACTGTTGTCGCCGATAGCGCCGTAGCAAAGATGACCGCCATTTCTCCAGCAGGAATAACCGCCGCGCAGATATTGGCACCAGACCTCTTGCAGCAGGTCACCACCGATAGTGGACGCGTTGCGGAGCTCGGGCGACGAGATCATGTTGATGGCCTGCACCAGCATCGGGTAGCGCTTCTTCAACAGCTCGGAATCCGCGATCTCAGCCAGCTTCGTCGCAGCGCCAATCTGCACGCGTCCCTGCGCATCTTCTTTTAAGTAGCGCAGATTGTCGATGGTTTTGATGTCCACTAAGTAACTGGGCGCTTGCGTCAAACGGTTTTTCAGCCGTACTAATAGGTCCGTTCCGCCGGCGTAAACTCCTGCTTCCGTCCCATGCGATGACAGGATTTGTACCGCTTCGTCCACGGTCTTCGGGCGATAGATCGAAATCTTTTTCATGCCCGCCTCGCCTTGGCCGTCAAACCGGCCATAATTTTCTCGCGCGTGATGGGATGCTCCCGCAGCCTCACGCCACACGCGTTGTAAATGGCGTTTGAGATCGCTCCCGGAACGGCGCCGATGCTGGTTTCGCTAAAACTCTTGATGCCATAAAACCAGCGCGGCTCCAAGCTGTCGATATAAACCTGCGTCTGCTGCGGAACGTCCATTATGGTTGGCAACCGGTAAGACAAATAGCCGACGCTGTAGTGCCGCGTTCCTGGAAATTCCCGATCCCACGGAATCGCGTCGGTGGCAACCTGGGTGCTCTCCACTAACGACCCCACCATGTCGGCCTCGGCAACCAGCGGATTGATCACAAGTCCCGTATCGTGCACGTAGGTCGCCCGCACAAAGCGCCAATTGCCGGTCCAAGTGTCCACCTCAACCTCGGCGAAGCAGGCCCCAACGCCCTTGTTCGATCCTCCGCGTTCGCCACCGGCAACTCCCCGGCCCGTTTGACGAATCGCGCCATTATTGGCTTTCACCAGCGCGGCGAAAGTGGTCCGCTTGGCCGGATCGTCGTTCGAAGAAATCACTCCGTCGCGAATCTGAAGCGCCTCCGCGCTGACCTGCAATGCCGATGCCGCGCGAGCCAGCAAATCTTTCCGCAGCTTGTCAGCAGCAGCGCAGATGGCCGCGCCTTGCAGCGTAATGGTTCTGCCGCCGTACCATTCATCGCTGGTTGGCGCAATGTCGGAATCTCCCCACACAATCCGGATACGGTCTCGGTTGGTGAAGCCCAACATCTCCGCAGTTACGTGAGCCAGCGCGGTACCGGCGTTCGAACCACTGTCGGGAAGAGCGATCTTCATCGTCACGTAGCCGTCGGCCGCCAGCTCCAACTCGGTGCTGAACAAATTCGCCCCGGGCGCAGCAGCCAATTTCGCGAAAGCTTCCTCGCCTTCGTGATAACCCATCAAGCCGCCATGATGCTGCGACATTCCGAGTCCAAATCCGCGCTTGAACCGTCCCTGCGAGCCGCCCGCCACTGGATTTCTCTTGTCCCATCCAAAGACCTTGGCGCCTTCTTCCAGAACCTCGACGGACGCAAAAGATTGGTAGGGATGGCGCTTGTCGTCAGGCGTGATTTTGGTGATGTGCATCAAGCGGAACTTCACTGGGTCTACGCCCGCCGCGTCCGCCATCTCATCCATCATGTTTTCCCACGACCATTTCGTTTCCTGCTGGATGTGGCTGCGCGAAGGTCCGGGGCGAGGCGCATTTGTCCGGTAAGCGCACCATAACGATCGCCAATGCGGAACCTGCGAGGTATACAGCTCCAGTTGATTAAACGCGTTGCCCGGGCCGTCCGCGTGGACACCGAACTCCAGTTCGCCCACGCTCACGTAAACCTCGTGATAGATCGCCGTAATGCGGCCGTCTTTCTTGATCCCAACCTTAAATTTCGTGATGGTCTCGGGCTTAATCACCAGTTGCGCGAGTTCCTGGTCTTTGGGCAGCATCACCTTTACCGGCCGCCCGGTTTCTTTCGACATGTGCGCGATCAACGGATAAAACCGCTCGGCCGCTAAGCGCGCTGCCCCAAAAGTAGAACCGTTCCATTTGTTGATGAACCGGATCTTCGATGGATCAATCCCGAGCGCGTTCGCCAATTCCCGACGTGCGGGATAGATTCCCTGCCCCATGCCCCACAAAGTCAGCCGGTCACCTTCCCACTTGGCTACGCAACCGCTGGGTTGCATAGGAACCGAAACCGCGCCCGCGAAATGATAGCTGAACTCCTTAATCACATCCGCTTCGGCGAATCCTTTATCGATGTCACCCTGCTCGGCCGCCCAAGTGGCGTTGGGGAACTTGGCGGGCGAATCGCGATGCCGCAAAAGGTTTCCCTTTCCACCGCGCAGGTCGGCTGCATCGGGAGCCATCGTGTCGTTCAGCGTAGATGCGAAGGGCAGGGCTTCGTAATCCACTTGGATTGTGGCGGCAGCGTCCTCGGCAAGATCCTCCGTCTCGGCGGCGACCAGGGCAACTGCTTCGCCCTGAAGATTGAGTTCTTCAGGAAGCGCCAGAGGCATGGCCCTCAATCCGACTGACGGCTGACCTTGTGGCTTAGGAGCGTTCTTGTGCGTGAGGATGTAAGCGACACCGGGCATCTTCTCCGCTGCGCTGGTGTCGATCGTCTTGATGCGCGCGTGCGGATGCGGGCAAGTGAGAAACTTCACGTACAGCAGATCGGGAAACCAGACTCGGCTGGCATACTGCGCTTTGCCGGTGAACCGCGGAATGGAAACCTCGGGCAGCGCGGGCATTGGTTTTCCGAGTACGTTCAGATTCTCGGGAGCGTATCCTTGCCACTTCTTCGTTACGCTCTTTTGCGCGCCCTCCAGCACTTCATCGCCCGGTAGATGGCCGCCACTGGTGGAATAATCGCGAACCATCGGTAGCTTCACCTGAACGATGGACGCGGGTGTTGCTTCGATCACAATCTTCTCGCCGCGCAGCACCGCCGCGGAATCCATCACCGTTCGGATAATGGCCGGATAAGCCGCGCATCTACAAATATGTCCCGCCAGCGCGCCCTTCACTTCATCGACGGATGGATTCGGGTTCTTGTCCAGCAGCCCTTTCGCGGTAACCACCCATCCCGCCGTGCAGAATCCACAGTCCGCCGCGACGTGCGTGTGCCCAATCCGCTGCAATGGATGCAAATTCTTCTCGTCGCCCACGCCTTCAATGGTGAGAATCTTCTTGCCCGCAGCCTCGGTCGCCAGCGTATGGCAGGAGTAGATAGGAACTCCGTCGACCAACACGCTGCATGCTCCGCAGCTGGCCCGGTTGCAGCTTCGATTGGTTCCCGTAAGGCCCGCGTTCATCGCGATGACTTCCCACAATGTGGTGCGCGCTTCGTATTCGGCGACGTGCGGCTTTCCGTTGATGAGGAACGAGCCTTTCTCCTTCGTCATCGGCGAAAGAAGTGCCGGAGCGGCCGCCGCGATGAAAATCGATTCCCCGCCGAGCGTGGTCAATACGACGCCCGATCCAGCGGCCTTGAGAAAATTCCTGCGGGAGTAACTCATTTCGATCCTCCATCACGCGGAAATACATTCGGCCGAAACTGTTTGTGACAGTTAGTGCAGGACGCATCCAGGGAATCCGTCAGCCCTGCCAGCGCAGTGAAGTCTTTCGCCTGCGCAGCCTTATACGCGGCCGTCCCGACATGTCCCAACGCTTTGGCGTCCTTGGCCCAGTCGCCTGGAAAATTTTGCCCTCTCGCTGTAAGCAGGTCGCCGGATTCCGCCAGCGTCAAAGCGCTGCGCCGGACCAGCGCCCATTCCGCATCGCTCTTGGGCGTGCCACGATTCACAAATAGCTGGATATCGTTCGACGCCGGGTGGATGAGATCCAACATGAGCTGCTTCATGGTCGCAGTCTGCGCCCAAGCAATCGCACCAGCCAGAACAAGCAAGGTTAGCCACACCAGCCTCATATATTTGCTCGATCCAGTCTATCTCTTAAGAGGGCGCTACATAGTCTCTGCGTACAGGAACGGTCGGCCTGCGCTGCTTTTCCAGAAGTAGCCCAAGATGATTAGGCTCGCGATCGCAGCGTAGGCGCACCACAACGAGGTGAATGCGTAGCGCTTGAACTCCATTACAGTCAGGAGAATTGCCAGGTTTGCCGCGCCGAAGATTACCATCGCCCTGACCTTGGAGACAAATAACGAACCGCACGTAGCAATCACATACAGCACCGCAACTGCTGTATTGTTTGTCGCCTGATTGATGTAAACGATGCTGTCTCCCTTGACGGAGATCTCCAATGGATACGCCGTCAACGCCCACAATATATAAAGAGTGGTTCCTGCACCGAGTATCAGGAATGGCAGCATACGCCGGCGGCTCTTCACGTCAGGCTCAAAAAGCAGCACACTGAGCGGCAGCAGGAACGGGAGGAACCCTTGCGCATACAGCATGTACGCCGCGCCCATATCGCGCACCACCGCAGGCGAGAGGATTCCATCCAGCCCCAACCATACGAATCCCTCGATGAACTGATGAATGGCGAACAACGTAGGGAGCGCCGCGAAAAGTAGCTCACGACGGTGCTTCACGTGCGTGAAAGTGACCGCGCCAATGGCAGCCAGCACCCCGCTACCGACAAAGTTCGCCGTGGCTGAAAAACACATGCCTTAGCTCTTATACTTCGGAAACAGCCGCTGCGCGTTCCCCATCTGGATGCTCTGCAGCTCTTCCGGATTGAAGCCGCACTCTCCCAAGCCCTGCACCTGTTTCGCGGCAGTTGCCCCGAACGGATAATCGGTTCCGAACACGATTTGCGACACGCCGGCAATGGTCTTCAGCGCCTGTAGCTGGATGGTATTGGTGGATTGCGCGGTGTCGTAATAGAAGCGGCGCAGATGGAACAGGCGCGAATTAGGCTCGGCGGGCCCGCGAAGATTGGCGGCGATGTTGTCGGGATTGCCGACGCCGATGCGATCGATCAGCGAGGGAAAGCTTCCGCCCGCGTGAGAGAAAATAAAGCGGATATCGCCATAACGAGTGGCCGCATTGGTCACTAGCAGGCTCAAGATAGCCCGCGCAGTATCGGTAAAGTACTCGAGCGTGGTGGGATTGACGCCCGGCATCAGGTCCTGGCAGCACGGGGCGTCGATCGGGTGTGTATAGACCACGGCTTTGCGCCGGTTGAGTTCGTCGAAGATCGGTTGAAACATCGGGTCGCCCAGCCAGTGGTTCCCGTAGCTGGTCAAAATGCCGACACCATCGGCCTTCAGGGTATCGAACGCGTATTCGATTTCCTTCAGGCTTTCATCCACGCGTGGGATGGGCAACACGGCCAATAAACCAAAGCGTCCTTTATAGTCGGAGGCCATTTTCGCGCCGTATTCGTTCAATTCGCGCGCCAGGCCGCGGGCTTCGTCCGGATCTCCAAACCACACGCCGGGAGCGGTACAGGAAATGAGGGACGTGGCTACACCGTCCCGATCCATGCTCTCGATGTCCTTGGCGGGCGAATAGTTTTTCCACAATCCCAGAGGAAAGAAGTTGGTGAATCCTTCCACCTTGTGGCCTTCCTTGGCGGTCAAAGCTTTGAGAAAGGCCGGCGACACGAAATGGTGGTGGCAATCGATCACGCGAGTACTGGCGCCGGGAGCCGGGGTCTGGGCCAGCAATCGGCTAGCCGGAAGCAAGGCGCTCGCGCCAAAAGCAGCAAGACCTTTCAAGAGGTCGCGACGGTGAGGTGAGGAATCGTAGGGCGGCATGAAAGAGCCGATGCTATCCGGGATTAGCACGCTTGTCAAGGACTTCGAGGACTGGAATGACAGTTCTCAAACGCCTCCACCCCCTTGACTCCGAAGGACTTTCTTGATATCAACAGAGACGTGCGTTGCGGCAAAGTAGCTCTGCTCGTGGCCGCGATGGCCCTGGCCTCCGCGTTCGCCCAAAGCCCCGTATCGCTGGTTTCCGAGCGCGCCATCCTGAATCAATATTGCGTGGTCTGTCACAACCAGAAGTTGAAGACCGCCGGTTTAACGCTCGACAAGCTGGAGCTCCTGCCCATTGGCGAGCACGCCGAGCAGTGGGAAAAGGTGGTGCGTAAGCTGCGGGCAGGCATGATGCCGCCATCTGGTATGCCGCGCCCCAATTCCGCAACTTACGAGGCTTTGACCGCAGCCATTGAGAACGAGCTTGACCGCGCGGCGGTGGCCCATCCACACCTTCCCGCCCCCGGCGTTCATCGTGTGAACCGGACCGAATATGCGAACGCCATCCGCAGCCTGGTGGCGCTGGATATCGATTCTGCTGCCTTTCTGCCCGCCGACGATTCCAGTTATGGGTTCGACAACGTGGTTACCGGCCTGGAAGTCTCGCCCGCACTGGTAGAGGGTTACGTGGAAGCAGCGGCGAAGATCAGCCGCCTGGCGCTGGGCCATGAAACCGGGCCGGCGCGCAAGATCTATCACGTCCGCGAGGATTATTCGCAGGAAGGGCATATCGACGGCCTGCCTTTTGGGACGCGCGGAGGAATGCTAGTTCACCATTACTTCCCGGCCGACGGCGAGTATTCCATCTCCTGGGATCCGGTGCGAACCACGGTGGGCGGTTTATACGGCGGCGACAGCGAGGACGAACAAGCCGAAGTGCTGATCGATGGCGCACGGGTGAAGGTATTCCGCATCGGCAAGGACGTGCCCATCGCCAGCCTGCGCGATAAGAACGTAGTCCGGCTGCCGGTGAAAGCTGGCGAGCGCTCGGTAGGCGTTACTTTTCTCGCCACCACATACGTTCCGAATGTGGATCTGAATCACCACTATCACCGCAGTATTCTCGACGACAATCTGGTTGACGGCTTTACCTTTACGCCGCAGGTGAGCTCGGTGACTATTGCCGGTCCTTATGACGGGACGCGCCCCGTCAGCACGCCCAGCCGCGACAAGGTTTTCATTTGCAAACCGTCCGCCGCGACAGAGGAATTGCCCTGCGCCCGAAAGATTCTGACAACGCTGGCGCGCGAGGCGTACCGCAGGCCGATCACCGATTCCGATACCGAATCTTTGATGAATATGTATCAGGCTGGCCGGAATGCGGGCGATTTTGAAAGCGGCATCGAGCGCGGCCTTCAGTTTATCCTTGCGCATCCCGAATTTGTGTTCCGTACTGAGGGTGGTCCGGCCGACGTCAAGCCTGGCCAAGCATACCGCATCAGCGACGTGGAACTGGCCTCGCGGTTGGCATACTTCTTCTGGAGCAGCGGCCCCGACGACGAACTGATTCGCCTGGCGGCGCAAGGAAAACTTCGTAATAGCGAGGTGCTGGAACAGCAGATCCGGCGTATGCTGGCCGATCCGCGCACTCACGAACTGGTGAAAAACTTTGCCGGCCAATGGCTGCAATTGCGCGTGATGCAAAGCTCGACGCCGGAAGGAATCGACTATCCGGACTTCGACGATAATCTCCGGCAGGCGTTCCGGACCGAGGCGGAGATGTTCTTCGAAAGCATCGTGCGCGAAGACCGCAGCATTGTCGACCTGCTGGACGGCAACTACACCTTCGTGAACGAGCGTCTGGCCGCGCACTATGGCATCCCGAACATTTATGGAAGCCAGTTCCGGCGAGTGAAACTGGATGGCGACCTTGACGTGCGCCGGGGCTTGCTGGGCAAGGGCGGCATCGAATTGGTAACGTCGGTGTCCGACCGGACTTCCCCGGTGCAGCGCGGCAAATGGGTGATGACCAATATTCTGGGTATCGTTCCGCCCGACCCGCCACCCAACATTCCTCCGTTGAAAGATGCAGCTTCGGGAAACAGCGCCCCGCAAACCATGCGGCAATTGATGGAAGCGCATCGCGCCAACCCAGCCTGCGCGGGATGTCACAAAATGATGGACCCCATCGGCTTCGCGCTGGAGAATTTCGATGGTATTGGCAAGTGGCGCACCAAGGACGCCGGCCAGAATGTGGACGCATCCAGCCAGTTGACCGACGGAACCAAAATCGTGGGCGTAGTGGATTTGCGGAATGCGCTGCTGCGCTATTCGCCGCAGTTTGCGCGCGTGGTGTCGGAAAAGCTTTTGACGTACGCGCTGGGTCGCGGAGTGGAGTATCAGGATATGCCGGTGGTGCGAGCGATTGTGCGGGATGCCGCGCGCAACAACTACCGCTTTTCGACGCTGATTGAAGGCATCGTGAACAGCGAGCCCTTTCAGATGAATCGGAAGCCTGAACAGACCCTGACCGCAGCGGCCAGCAAGCAGTAGATATTTGTAGGAAGGCGGGAAAGTATGTTCATTACCGGCAAACATATTCCAAGGCGAGCGTTGTTGAAGGGGCTGGGCGTTTCCTTAGCCCTGCCATTGCTGGATTCGATGATACCGGCGCTGCAGCCGTTGGCCAGCGCGGCCGCGCTTCCAAAGGTTCCTCGATTCGCCGGCATTTTCAGCCCGCACGGATGGGCGCCGGAATACTGGCAGCTCCCTAAAACAGGCGCGATCACCGAGTATCCATTCGTCCTGAAGCCGATTGAGGGCTGGCGGGAACACATCACCTTGCTCAGCGGCTTGGACGCCACATCGTCGATGCCTCCGGCGGGAATGGCCGGTGGGGATCATTCGCGCAGCGCGGCTGTTTTTAGCGGCGTGCCTCCTAAGAAGACCGTCAGCGACGATATTTACCTGGGCACGACAATCGACCAGATGATCGCGCAAAAGCATGGGCAAGATAATGCCCTGCCCTCGCTACAGCTCGGTATCGAAGATCAGAGCGCGCTCGCCACGTGCCCTTGGGGCTATAGCTGCGCTTACGTCAATTCGGTTTCCTGGTCGGGTCCAACTAAGCCGCTACCGCACGAGGCAAATCCACAGGTGGTTTTTGAACGCCTGTTCGGCGACGGTGGAAACGCGCAAGAGCGCATGGCTCGCAGGCAGGCCAAAGCCAGTTTGCTGGATGCCGTGACGCAGGAAGTGAATCGGCTCAACAACAAACTGCCGGGCACAGATCGCGCGCGGCTGGATGAATATCTGGACGACATCCGGGAAATCGAACGGCGGCTGCATAACGTTCAGAAAGCGTCCGACCCGTCGCCCGATGCTCCCGTTCCTTTCGGGATGCCCGAATCCTTCACCGAGCACATCAAGCTGATGTGGGATTTGCAAACGCTTGCCTTCCAAGCGGACATTACGCGAGTTTCCACCCTGATGTACGCACACGACGTGAGCATGCGGAGCTATCCGGAATCGGGCGTCACCACGGCCAACCACGCCGCATCCCATCACGGCGCCGTTCCGAAGAAATACGAGGATTGGGCCAAGATCAATCGCTATCACATCCAATGCCTGACTTATTTCCTGGATAAGTTGAAAGCGACGCCCGATGGCGACGGCACTTTGCTCGACCACACTCTCATTCTGTGGGCGAGTAACATGGGCGATTCCAACCTCCATAGCCATAAGGACGTGGGGCACATGCTGATCGGCGGCGCGAACGGGCTCCATAAAGGCGGCCGGCATATCCGGACTGAGGGTTCGACAGCCAACCTGCTGCTGACCACGCTACAAATGTTCGGCATCGAGAAGCAAAGCCTGGGCGACAGCACCGGGCCGCTGTCTCTTTCGTAAACGCAATGCGAAAACTTGCAGTCATCCTGATCGGTGCGGCGCTCTTGCCGTCGGCTTGGGCGGCCGACGTTGCCGACGCCGTCATGAATCAGGACCCGAGCACCGTCCGCGCCCTGATCGCAAAGAAAGTGGATGTGAACGCCCCGCAAGCCGACGGCACCTCCGCGCTCGATTGGGCCGCCCGATGGAACGATCTGGAAACTGCGGGCTTGCTGATTCGCGCCGGAGCGAATGCCGGCACGGCGAATCACGACGGCGCTACGCCGATGTTCCTCGCGTCTCAGAACGGGAGCGCCCCGATGATCGAGCTACTGCTCAAGGCAGGGGCGAACGTCAACGCCCCGGTGCTTTCGCACGGTGAGACGGCGTTAATGATGGCGTCGCGTAGCGGAAATGTCGACGCAGTCAAGATGCTGCTCGACCACGGAGCGCAGGTCAACGCCAAAGACACCTTGCGCGGCACAACGGCCCTGATGTGGGCGGCCGAACAGGGCCATGTCTCGGTGGTGGAGGTGCTGGTCCACGGCGGCGCTGATGTGAAGGCTCAGTCCGAGGTATTGAGACCGCTGAAGCGAAGAGGGCTCGCGTTTGCTCCCGCCAATCAACAGGGCGGACCGGACGCTCCCATCAAAGGCGGTTTAACGGCACTGTTGTTTGCAGCGCGGGAAGGCTCGCTCGATTGCGTTCGTACGCTTTTATCGTCCGGCGCGGATGTGAATCAGGTCTCGGCCGATGGCAGCAGCCCGTTGTTGGTCGCCGTGCAGAACGGCTACTACGACCTGGCCCTCTATCTCATGGATAACGGGGCGAATATCAATCTCGCGAACGCCAAAGGCTGGACGCCGCTCTACCTGGCGGTGAAGAATCGCAATCAGGAGACCACGGCCATACCGGGACCGAACACGGATGGCGTGCTCAGCTTCATCCAAGCCCTGCTCGATCGAGGCGCGAATCCAAATGTGCAGATTAAGGCCGATACGGAAGTGCATCAGGGGATGACGGCTGCCTGGCTCAAGGAAGCAGGCGCAACGCCGCTATTACGTGCCGCGCTTTGTGGCGATCTTCCAGTGGTCCGTATGCTGCTTGCCCACAAGGCCGATCCGCTGATTTCCACCTTCGACCATACAACGCCTCTGATGGCAGCTTCGGGCGTCGGCTGGGCCGATGGAATGCTGCGCGAATACTCCGAAGACCAAACCCTCGAAGTGGTGAAGCTACTGTTGGACTTAGGCTCCGACGTTAATGCCGCCAACGACCACGGGATAACGGCACTGCATGGCGCGGGCTTTAAAGGCGCGAATAAAGTGGTGCAGGTGCTCGTAGATCACGGTGCGAAGCTGGATGCCCTGGACAAGGGCGAAGATTACGGATTCGGGGTCAGCTCCACCAGGATGACGCCCTTAAATTGGGCCGAAGGAGTCCCCATCGGCATGTCATCGGCAATCTTTCATACCGACACAGTGGCGCTTATGGCCAAGTTGATGAAAGAACGGGGTATTCCAGTCGTTTATAACTCCTTCCACGGCGAGAAGGGCGCGGCATACAATTTCGGCGGCACCGAAGCTCCTAAGTAAGACGAAGCTCCGAAATAAGCTCCCGGGCTGCAACTGCGGCGTCCCTGGGCGCATCAGTGTAGGTAGTACAATACAACAGATGCCAAGTGCCACGCTCTATCGGCGCCTGGTTCCCGGCCTGCTCTTGCTGTCGCTGAGTATCGCCGGGCTCCCAGCCGCATCTATCCCAACCATCCCAGGAGTGGACAACTTCCATCAGGTGGATGAACACGTCTATCGTGGCGCACAGCCTCATGACGAAGGTTATGCCGGTCTAGCCAAACTCGGCATCAAGACCGTGCTTGATTTACGCGGCGAGAACGGCGAGGAAAAATCCGTCCAAGGCGCCGGGATGCGCTACGTTCGCCTGCCGTGGAGTGGCTTTAAGGCTCCGGACGAATCGCAAATCAAAGCCGTAATGGCGCTGCTGAACGATCAATCGGCCTGGCCGGTCTTCGTCCATTGCAGGCGCGGGGCAGACCGGACGGGTACCGCCATTGCCTGCTATCGGATCGAGCACGACCATTGGACCGGCCTGCAGGCGCTTATCGAGGCCAAAACCTTCGGTATGAGCTCACTAGAAATGGCCATGCAGCATTTCATCCTGGGTTTCTCAGTGCCACCGCCAGCAGCGAATCTGGCTTCCACCACCGCCGTTGCAAGTCCTGCGGCAGTTCCTGTTTTGCAGCCCGCACCGTAGTTTAGCCGTAGTAACATGATCCTGATGTCGCTTCGCAGAACGCCCTTTCTGGCCGCGCTCCTGATCTGCCCGGTATTTCTCGTCTCGGCTCAGGAATCCATGCTGCTGCCCGAAAACTCGGTTACGCGCGTCTCGGAGCACGTTTATGCCATCGTCGGCTTCCCCAACATCGGCATCGTAGTTGGCGAACGCGCCACCCTGGTGGTGGACACCGGCCTTGGCCCCCGCAATGGCGCCATCGTACTGAAACAGGCCGAAAAGCTCTCCAAAACTCCTATTCTCTATCTAACGACCACACATTTTCACCCCGAGCATGCCATGGGAGAGCAGGCCTTTCCGCCCCGCACGGTCATCGTCCGTCCGGCCGTCCAACAGGACGAGATGAATAAGCATGCCACTGAGCTGATGGATCTATTTCGAGGCTTCTCCGTACAGAGCAAAGAGCTGCTGGCGGACGTGAAGATGCGCCCTCCCGACATCGTCTTTGATAAAGAAATAAAGCTGGATCTCGGCGGCGTTACGGCGCGCCTGTTCTGGTGGGGACCGGCGCATACGCTGGGCGACGAGATGATCTTCGTGGAAGGCGACAGCGTTCTGATTTCTGGCGATATCGTGCAGGACAAGATTGTCCCGAACATGCCGAACGCCGATGCCAGCGTCAAGAACTGGCTGGCGATTCTGGATCAACTCGAGCCTCTGCACCCACGCCTTATCGTGCCCGATCACGGAGCGCTCGGCGACGGATCCCTGATCGCCAAAGAACGGGCATTTCTGCTCGACCTCCAAGCCCGATCGCTTGAGCTAAAGCGCGAAGGCCAGTCCGCCGACCAAGCTGCCGCCACAGTCACCGCCGAATTCAAAACTAAGTACCCGGATTGGCAGACCATGGGCCCGGTAGCGAACGTCGTCAAGCGCGTCTACGCCGAGCATCCCTGACCCTCTGGTGCCTCGCCCGCGACGCGCGGTGGTCGAAAGTATACTGATTCGGCCATTCCTACCTGACATCCATCCCGTCCGGCTTAGACTCTCCACTGCAACTAAAGGAAGATGCGAAGTTTTCGCATTGGCATGTCATCTGCAAGACCTACAACGTCGGGGGATGACATGAATTATAAATTGAGCTGCTCGATCTTCTTACTGGCTTCGGCCGCTGTAGCCCAAACAATTATGCCCGGGACTCTGGCTTCTGCCGTGGTTCCGGATGCCGCTGGGGAGGCGCCTTCATCTTCATACAATGCCGCTTCTACCAGCAGCAGCGACGCTCGCCAGCCGATCACGGCCCGCGAACGGATTGACTGGGTAGTGAGAGGTACCATTNNCCTGAAAGCCTCGCCGCTGGCCTGTTTAGCGCCGGATGGGGCACCCTGTTTAACTCGCCCAAGACCTACGGCCCGCATTGGGAAGGCTTTGGCGACCGCTACGGTATGCGCCTCAGCGGCATTGCGGCAAGCAACAGCGTGGAAGCTGGACTAGGCGCCATCTGGGGTGAGGATCCCCGTTACAGCCGCGATGAAGGCGCACCATTCAGCCACCGGATCGGACACGCAGCCAAGATGACCTTCCTGGCGCAGGATCGCGACGGAAACACCATGCCCGCCTACGCCCGATTGATTGCAATCCCCGGGACGAACTTTCTTTCGAACACTTGGCGCGCCCCCGGCGACGACACAACAGACCGCGCCGCTATCCGAACCGGCCTGGGATTCCTCAGTCGTTTCGGTGGCAATACCTTCGACGAATTCTGGCCCGATGTTCATCACAAGCTGTTTCATCGCAATCGTTCTTCGGATGAGGCCTTATTAGGTAAGTAAGCTTCTTTAACGCACGGCGTATGCTTGGGTAGATGACCAATCTGGAATTTACCCCACTGGTCTTTGCCATCTCAGCAGTCGCAGGTTGTCTGGGAGCGTTGACCGGGCTTGGTGGCGGAGTAGTAGTAACCCCGGCCCTCACACTGCTTCTCGGCGTGGACATTCGGTATGCCATCGGCGCCAGCTTGGTCTCGGTAATTGCCACTTCATCGGGCGCTGCCGCAGCCTTCGTCCGTGAAGGCTATTCCAATATTCGCATCGGAATGTTCCTGGAGATTGCCACCACGCTCGGCGCACTCCTGGGTGCTTATCTCGCGACACGAACACCCACCACCATTCTTTCCATAATCTTTGGCTTCGTTTTGCTGCATGCGGCTTGGCAATCCAGTCGCGGACACCCGAGCGATCAGAAGCCGAAGAAACCAGATCCCTTGGCGACGCGTTTCAAACTGGATGGCTCCTATCCATCGCCAGCGGGCCCTCGCGAGTATCAAGTGGCTCGCGTCAAAACCGGCTTTAGCTTGATGTTCGGCGCGGGAACGCTCTCGGGCCTGTTGGGCATTGGGTCCGGCGCTCTGAAGGTGATCGCCATGGACCAAGCCATGCGCGTGCCATTCAAGGTCTCTACAACAACCAGCAATTTCATGATTGGCGTCACCGCGGCGGCCAGCGCGGGTATTTATCTAAGCCGGGGCTATATTGAACCGGGCCTCGCGATGCCAGTGATGCTCGGCGTTCTGACCGGGTCACTGGTAGGAGCGCGGCAGTTAATAGGCGCGAGGGTTCGCGTGCTGCGTTGGATCTTTGCCTGCGTGGTAGGGTTGATGGCCATCGAGATGATTTTCACCGGCGTGAAGGGGAAAATCTAGTTGACTGCCTGGACCGATCACCGGCTGGAAGTGATTATCAGCGTACTGCTGAGAACCGGAGTAATCATTTCGGCCGCAGTGGTTTTGCTGGGCGGAACCTGCTATCTTGCGAAGCACGCTCACGAGCAACCCGCATATTCTATTTTCCACGAGACAGCCCCAACCTATCGCAGCTTTTCAGGAGTGATTCACGCAGCGGGGCCTTCCAACTGCCAGGCGGTTATTCAGCTTGGGCTGCTACTGCTGATCCTGACTCCGGTAGCACGCGTAGCGTTCTCGCTGGCGGGCTTCGCCTTGGAGCATGACCGCACCTATATGGTGCTGACGTCCATTGTGCTTGTGATTCTGATCTATAGCCTGGCAGGAGCGCACTAAAACAATTTGCCAATCGATCGCTGCAGCTCTTTGAAAATCTGATCGGGAGTTTTCGTCGCGTCGATGATTACGAAGTTGTAGCGCTTGGCCATGCGGTCTAGTGCGTGAATCACGCGCGTTTGATACTTGACGAAGCTGTCGTGCATGTCCGCGCCGAAGCGCATATCCATGCCGCTTTCCCAATGGTCGAACGCGCCCCGGCCCAATACCACGCGCTGCAGCAGGTCGCGAACCTCGGCGCGCAAGTAGTAGATGGCATGCGGGACCAGCGCAAAGCTGGCCACTCGTTCGATCCACAGCCGGTCTTCGCCACGGGCAATGGCGCGCGCCATCAGAGAAAAAATGTAGCGGTCCGTAAGCACCACGAAGCCGGCTCGCAGCGCCGGCACGATCTCGTTTTCCAGGCGATCGGCAAAATCGGTCGCATAGAACAAGGTCATCGTGATGGGCCCCAGCGTGTTGCCTTCTTTGGCCTGTTGGATGCCTTTCCCAGCCAGCGCGCCGCGCGCCATGCCGGTATCCAGCACCGCGTGTCCCTGATGTTCCAGCCAGGTTCTGAGACGCGCTACCTGCGTCGAGCGTCCCACCGAATCGGGACCTTCGATCACAATCAGCTTGCCCTGCAGTTCGCCGCGATCGACACCCGCCAGCGATTCGCTATAGAACGCGAGCGGCTGTTTGAGCAGCATCGAAATCTCCCGGCGAAGCGCGCATCACGCCATTGCGCAGGCTCTCGCCCAGTTCCTGCATCACGATATCGCGCATCTGTTGCTGCTGTTCTTCAATGGATCCGGTGGCATCGATCACATGGAAGCCAACTTCTTGAATCATGGCCTCATATTCATCCAGGATGCGGCCTTGAAAAATGCGGAAGCTCTCCTCCACGTTGCGGCTCAGGCCAAGATCCATCCCAGCTTCATAGAACTTGATGGCGTTGCGGCCGCCTAGAATTCGGCCGATGGCCACTTCCAGCGGCACCCGGAAATAGAACGTCAGGTTGGGACGAAGGGCGAAACGGTATAGATTGCGCACCCAGCGCCGGCTGACGCCGCGGACCACGTCGCGCGCGAAGGCGGTGTAGGCGTAGCGATCGGCGCAGACCACCGCGCCGGCCTTCAGAAGAGGAAGAATGTAGCGTTCCATGCGATCGGCGAAGTCGGTGGCATGGATGAGGCTGAAGGAGGTCGGCGTGAACATCTCCTTCTTCTTGCCGCGGCGGGTGGTCTCTTTGACCAGCGGAGACGAGTTCCATTCGCTGAAGGCGACCGCGAAACCGCGCAATCGCAGCCACTGCGAAAGCAAGGCGATTTGGGTGGATTTACCCGACCCGTCGATCCCTTCGACGACAATTAATCGGCCGGGCCCGCGATTTGGCAGGAAGAAACGCACGAAGGTTCTCTATGATAACGAGAGGGGCTGTGAAGCGCTTGTGAACAATGCGTTACGACCCCAGGCTCATTAGGATACTACGAAAACATGTCCCGCTACGCGGCGATTGATATCGGCAGCAACTCGATTCGCATGCTGGCGGCGGATGTGAACCCCCAATCGATGCAGGTGCTGGCCGCGGACCGGCAAGTAGTCCGTTTGGGAAAGACCGTGTTTCTGGAGGGGAAGCTGGGGGCGGCTGAAATCGAGCTGGCGTGCCAGGTGCTGACGCGCATGGCGGAGCAGTACCGCAAGCTGGACGTGATGGGCGTGCGAGCGGTGGGAACGGCGGCTTTGCGGGACGCAACGAACCGCGACGAGTTTCTGGCGCGGGCCGCGGCCATCATCGGGCGTCCCGTGGAAGTCATCTCGGGGCTGGAAGAAGCCCGGCTGATTCAT
>PKZC01000183.1 GCA_003132905.1 Bryobacterales bacterium
ACACAGCCTGGACCCGAAGCGGACAACATAAACAAAACATAAAAATGAATAGCTCGGGAGCGCCGCTTACGCGGCCTCTATTTGTTGCGAAATTGCAACAGCGATCCACAAGCGTGTGTGCTTAGCTCAAAAAACGACCATTTTCCTTGGACAAATGCCGCTATGCGATCTTTAATCTGGCTGAGATTTGGGACAACGGAGGAATAATTATGCGTCGTACTTCGGTATTGTTTGCAGCCGCGTGCATCGTCGGCTCCACACAGATTTCTTATGGCGCGGACCTTCCGGTCAAAGCACCGGCTTACGCTCCTGTCGCCATGTACAACTGGACCGGCTTCTACGTTGGTGGACAAGTCGGAGGCGCATGGGCTTCCAGTACGCAAACAGCTGTAGATCCTACCGGTGCTTTCTTGGCTGGGACGGTGCTCAATCCAACCACCCCCTCCGGAGTTCTCGGAGGTATTTACGGTGGTTACAACTACCAGTTCAATCAGATGCTGGTCGGCATTGATGCCGATTACTCATGGGTAAGTCTGTCGGGTGGGAGCGCAACGGATCTCAGCAACACCGGTATCGCCGGTGGCCGCACCACGACCGGGTCGGCAAATGTCAAGTGGCTTGCAACCGTAACTGGCCGGGTAGGCTATGTAATCAATAACAACTGGCTGCTTTTCGGAAAAGGCGGCTGGGCTTGGTCTAGCTGGACGGGATCATCAACTACAATCAACTCGACTACCTTGGCGCTTGCGTCCACTGGTTCAAGCTCGACAAATCGAAATGGTTGGACCCTTGGCACAGGTGTGGAGTGGGGTTTTGCTGCCCATTGGTCTGCCAAGCTTGAATACGATTATGTCCATTTTAATACGGTCAGCTACAATGCTACCGATACAAGCGCCCTCGGCGTAGTTACCACGCCTGCGAAGAGCGCGACGTCATACATGAATATTGTTAAAGCTGGCGTTGCCTATCGGTTTTAGGTAGCTCCTCTTCATCGAGTTTGGATCACAGAGGCCGCCACATTTGGCGGCCTCTTTCATTTCAAACAAGGCGAACTTTGTCGCCTATTGGCACATCGCGACCTGGCGGACCCACGCCCAAAACGGTCGCTAACGGAGTAGAGCGGACAAACGCCGATTTTGGCCCGCATCGGCAATGACGTGAATGACCCATACCGGCGATTTGCCGAGCATGGCGCGACCGGCCTACTAACCCCAAATATCACCCCAGAGAGCCCGGAGGGACAAGGCGGAGAGACGGGGTTTCCCGCGCCAGTTTATCGATAAGGCGCCACAGGGAACCAGCTTGTCTTGCCCACGCGGCGACCTCGGCGCGACTACCCTCAAGATGATCAAGAGCGTCGGCGTGAAATTTTAGGGCCTGACAGATTTCATAGACCTGTTCATGCGTGAGTTCGTAACTTCGGGTCTCAGTCATCGCATCTCCAACTCATCCGCAAACCACAAGCTTAGGCATCATCGAGTTGGCCAATTGTCTTGGTATATTACAATAAGGTGAGCTAAGACCTCGCGGCGCGATTAAGCGGCGTGTCACATGGCCGGATGATGAGTCACAGCGATACGACCCGTTTTAAAGAACCGATTGATCTTGTTTAGTTCAACCACGTCCCTACCCGAGAGAGTATTGCGAAGTGAACGCCGAGAGGCGCCAATAATAGCATTTCTAATAGGAAAACCGGGATTAAGCGGGAGGGAGTGATTCGATCCAATGACGTCAACGCCCCGTGGGTCGATAATGAATATCTTCAGGCCAGCGTCGATACCCGAGAATATCATTTGATTGATGTGGGCGTCGCCGAAGCTGTAGCCAATGATCATGAGTCGAGCCCCGCTCGATCGAAGGCGAGCCTGAAATATTTCATGATACCAATTTAAAAGTGGCTGTTGAGCGATGCTGGCAGCTTTGTCGCCTCCGATAATCAGCATCACTTCACGGTCGCTCTGCTTTATGTCGATAGAGCCGTGCAGCTTAATGTAGGGCTGAAGGCGCGGGAGGAGCGTTAGGTTTTTTTCTGGCCTATAAAGCTCGATACGTTCTGCGAGGCTACCGTAAGTTGAACTATCGAGTGCGCGGACAATTCCAGGCCTGCAAGCCGCTATGTAGCCTGGGAACTGAAGCGATTGGGGAAATGTATCTTGGCCCGCGAGTGGGATGTAATTTTGCTCCAGGAGAGTGTCTTGGTTGAGAGTAAAGATCGCATCAAACTTAGCTAGAAAATTGATGACTCCAAGCTGTGGGTCAGCGAGCTGTGAGTCGAATGAAGTTTGAGAAAAGGCGAGCGTCATGCTGCCGAACATTCGCTGCACTGCGGATGTTAAGTTTCTCAAATCCTGCTCGGCCTGCGCAGTCCAATCGGTCTCATATTCGTGCTGAAGCTTGGCAAGCATATCTTCGAAGCCGAGGCCAGCTTGATGGTCGCGCCATAGACGGCTCCGAAGGTCGTCGTCTCCGTCTGTCACCGACAGGAGAAATTCAAAGGCCTCTGTCGCCAGATAGCCACCCCAGTTGTAACTGAAGCCGGCACCAGTAAGTAAAAGGTGTTGCATATGCATTGCCGAGTTGAATCAAGCTGACCGAATGATAGCAGTTAGCCCTTTCCCATCTCGGGCTTAATCACGTTTGGCACTAGTCGCCATCGAGTAGGCCAATTGTTTTGGTATATTACAATAAGGTGTTGATCGACGCGACCAACGCCAAAGATTGGGCTCTGGTCACTCGGGCAAAAGGAACCCGATGGGGATAGGCACTAGTGCGCGATGGATTTTATGTGATGCCCTCAACTTATCAATCAGCTCCTGGATCGTGTCATGTGCCCGTTCGAGGACTTCACCTGTCCTTCCGTCGAGATTGATTTTGTAACTGCCTGATTGATGGATTTCTGACTTTCTCCGCTTCTTACCGCTGGCTTTATTCCTGGCCATGCGCCCGAGCCGCACACGATCAACATCGTAAAGCCGCAGCCGCTTCTGCCAGAACACTCGATGATTGAATTCCAGAAGGTCGTGACCTGATTCAATGCCGGCACGACGAACGGCCGTCAGGCCCTTCAGGCGCCATTCTAGATGGAGGCAATATGCCTCCCCCGTGACGCGGGAGTGTTCTTCGCGATAGAAAACAATCTTGTTCGGAGCCGATCCACCGGCATCGTATCGAGAGTCACCGAGGCCGCCGTAATCTGAAAGTGAGTGTGTTTGTGAGCCGCCTCGATAGGCACGGATTTGTTGCTTCTTGCCGTGCCAGCGGCGAACAATATGCCGGTGTAGGCATTCCCAAGCGTCGTCCCTGTCGGACAAGCAATTGAATACCAGATCAATGGTGATCTCGGCGCGGTTGATTATTGCGTCATCACGGCGGGCAAGCCATTGCAATGCCTGATCGGTAGGCTGGCGAAGCTCGATGCGCTGACGGAATCGTGCATTGAACCTAGCGGGCCCGCTTTCGGCATACAGCCCGCCGCGACCGCACTGCGTTCGTAGTTGCGCCAGGATTTGACGGTCTAGGGGCGTGGGAACCCAGAACTGAATTTTGTCGAAGTAGGCATAAACGCCGGTCGGAGTTGGATGGGTTGCCGACCGGCGTTCCGTGTTAAGCGTGGCCTCGCCGGGTTGCGGCACCAATCTCACCCAACAGAATCGAAAGATTCTGTCGATGCCACCCGGCGGNNTTGCCGCCGTACGTAAGGCAGACACAATGAGCGATGACTTTCATCGCGTCTGAGATCGAGAGCTTGTCAAAGTTTTCCTCCCACTCGACAACGTTTGCCGAGATCGCACCTTTTAGAGCATTGTCCATCGCAAACTGCCCCGCGAGCACCGGTAGATAATCCAACATGGCAGCTGCCGTTGCCGGATACTTACATTGAGTAGGATTGCGTTTCTTCGGCTTAGGTTTCTTCGTCTCTAGATGCTTCATTACAAACTCCTTTGTGACCGCGGCACTAATGTTGATGTGCTCCGCTCTGGCCGCGATACGAGCGCAGCACTCAAATGACCACGTGATAGCGATATTCAGCCTTTCGTTTCCGTCAGCTCGTCAGGCTGGGGGCTCAGCCCCATGACGCGCTGCTGATATTCGATGAGGGATTGTTTAGTGGTGCCCTTGGCGCGCCCGCCGGGCGACAATGGGAAGGTTTTCAGTAGGCCGGCTTTGATAATCGCATCGCGCTGCGTTCTGCGAAGGCCGAGAAACCGGCCAACATCCTTAAGCCTGACAATTTCGTGTGGATTATTTGCCATTGCAATCGATTCCCGTCGGCGCTTGGCGCGCCTCTTCGGGGATCATTCCGCGTTTTGCCGGCTAAAGGTGAGGTTTATTCCGCGAATATTTCCTTAGAAAATTCCCTCGAGTATTTTCGTCAAAAATATTCACGCGTTTCGCTTTTTTCGCGAATTTCGGATTTGAGACCAATTATCTCTGATAATGGCAGCGGTCGTACCGTAGTGCGAACGACCGAATCGCTCCGCGGCCTCATTAATCGCCTCTTCCTTGGCCGGCCCCTTCCGCATTTTCTCGTCGCGCAACTGTACTGCCCGTTTTTTTGCCCAACTGATTGCAAAGATAAGATTGCGTCGCCGTATCGTCGACTTTTCGGGGCGGCCTACCCCGCGTTTGAAACCTTCGCGCAGGGTAATCGCCAAAAGCAATTCAAGTGGGACAGCGACTGTCACCCCCTCACTTTCGCCATCCGACCAGCGATCGCGCGCCTTGTCGAAAAGTCGCAGGATCGCCGCGTCGATATTCTTGTCACTAACTTTCATGCCGTAGATTTCGGCATAACGGGTGCGTCCCTCCTTGAGATTGTCGTTTGCACGGTCGCGAATCCACAAGACGTCATCCCACGTTAGCCGTGTTTTCTCATCGATCATTGGCGTATCACCCGGCCTTCCTCATCGGCACTACGTCCGCGTCAGTCTCAACTGACGTGCTCGCGCAATATCGCGCCCAATCGGCCATTAGTCGTGCCCGCTTTGCGAACAAATCTCCGCGCCGATACGCAGCTTCGACTTTATCACCGATCACGTGAGCGAGGGCCATTTCGACCACGTGGTTTGGATAGCTGGTACGCTCAGCTGCCCAGTCCCGAAACGTGGACCGGAAGCCGTGGACCGTTATATCCTTGCGCTCCATACGCCGCAGCACGCTCGCCATGGCCATGTTCGACAGGCTGCCTTTGCGCGGACCAATAAAAACGAACGGGTTGTTTGGCTCCCGTGGAAGCGCCTGGAGTAATTCCACAACACGGTCAGAGAGCGGCACGCGGTGTTCCCGGCCACCTTTGATGCGCCCAGCCGGGACGGTCCAAATCTTCTGATTCAAGTCGATTTCATCCCAGGTCGCGCCAATTGTCTCGCCGGTTCTTGCGGCTGTCAGTACGGTGAATTCTAGTGCCCATGCTGCTATCCCCTCACGTTCGGCCAGTTCCGCCATGAACGTTGGGACGTCGGTGAAGGGAAGGGCGGCGAGATGAACGGTCTTCTGGATTTTGCTACGTCCCGGAAGAACGTTCTCGATGAAGCCTTTCCAGCGCGCAGGGTTATCGCCCGTGCGATATCCGCGCACCGTCGCCCAATCGAGAATGCTCTCGATCCGGCTGCGTACACGGTCCGCAGTCGCTGTTTTCTCGTGCCAGATCGGCTCGATCACCTTGAGCACTAAACCGACATCAATGGCGGCAACGGGCAGTGAGCCGATCTTTGGGAATGCGTATGTCTTGAGGGTCGATAGAAATTGCGCCCGATGTTTAGGATTGCGCCACGACTCGGCGTGAGCGTCAAAATAGGTGAGGGCGGCTTTTTCGAATGTGATGGTCCGGGCAGCTTCTAACGCCCGCGCCGCCCGCTCAGCTTTACGTCCGTCAATCGGGTCGATCCCGTCCCACAATTTCTGTCTAGCAGCGCGCGCTCGTTCGCGCGCCATTTTTAGCTTAGTGTCGCGGGCTGACCCAAGGCCTAGCCAACGTTCGCGCCCATTGCGTTCGTACCGAAGCAACCAATGCCGGTTCGTTTCTGAAACGACGCGAAGGTAAAGCCCGAGTTCGTCATGATAACGACCGGGCGTAGTCAATTTCGTCACACGTTTTGCTGTTAGAGCCATCGTCTCAAACCCCGTTGTAACCCCCGGCTCGGCTACCGGGCGGCAACGGTTATTATTGGTCCTCGCAGGCGAGTAGTATAGAAGAAAGTTGAATATAATCAATAGGTTATTTGGACTTTAGCGGTTCTCTCCGGTTGTTACCGAGTGATGAGAAGGCGGGGACTGCGTCCGCCACCAATCAATTCAATTGCTTAATTGGATAGTTACCCGGATCGTCGGCGCATGTTTGACGGTCCGCTTTGCAATTTTGTCCGGACGGCTTTGCCAGGTTTATTTCAAGCGCGGCCATCGACTGGCAGTGACATCTTGCTCTAAATTAAAAATGACGGGAACGAAGCGAAGACCGGGACGTCGTCTGTCCTGCGATGGGGGGTGCAACTATGAATTGGNNGGCACTCCTTTTTAGCTATGGCACCAGTCATGCGCAGCATTCCGCGAGCCCCTTCGAACGATTGTCGGGCCAATGGGCCGGGTCCGGCACCATCGACCTGTCGAACGGCACGCACGAGCCGCTGAGGTGCCGCGCGTCCTACGATTTGCTGGCGGAATGGCACAATCTCCAGCTCAACATTCGCTGCGCCAGCGACAGTTATAATTTCGATCTCTACAGCACCGCGGTTTTGGCCGGCCACACCGTCGGCGGGACATGGACCGAATCCACGCATGGCGTAGGCGGGACAATCTCCGGGACGGCCGAAGGCGCTCATATCGAGGTCCGCGCCGAAAGCCCGGGCTTCACCGCCACCTTAGGCCTGGCTACGCACGGTGACCGGCAGTCGGTTGCCATCAGAACCGCGGACCCGAACGCCGGCATCAAGGGTGCGACAATCAGCCTGCGCCGCCGCCGCTAGCGCGCGGGCGCCGGATCTATTCGGCCGGCGAGCGGCGCGACGGCCGCATCGCGATATGGCGTGCGATCTTGGTGAGGAAGGTGGCGGTCGGCCGCAAAATCAGCAAATCGGCGACCAGCGCCGAGATCATCGCAAACGCGCTCAGCCATCCGAACAGACGGAGCGAGGGCAGGCTGGAAAAGACCGTCATTGCCAGCCCGCATGCCAGCACGGCCGAGGTCAGGATCAGCGGTGGGCCCACCAGAATGGTCGCGCGCTCGACCCCCACCGCAGGATCCGGCTCGGTATCCTCGATCTGCAGCCGGTTGAGGAAGTGAATCGTCGCGCTCAGGCCCAGGCCGAACGAAACCGTCAGGGCGATGACGCTGGCAAATTGCAAACCGAGGCCTGTCAGCCACAGCAAGGTGCCGGCCAAGACGATCGGGAATAGTCCCGGCAGGATGCTAGTCAGCATGACGATGAAGGACCGGAACGCCAGGCCGATAAACGCCGCGACGAAGATGATCTCCACCGTCAGGCCGCGGCTCAGCTTGTCGATCATGTTCGCGCTATTGCGCGCGGCGATCACGGACAGGCCGGTGGGCGCGATCGTATAGCCGGGATATTTGGCCCGCAGTGCATTGAGCTTCCGATCGAGCGCATCGACGATCGGCAAGAGCTTGCTGGCGTCGGCATCCGGGACGCGGCCATTGACGATGACGGCGTCCTGATTGGCGGAAATAAACCGCCGCGTGAGATAGGGCGGAAGCAAGTCGACATATTGCTTGAGGGTGGCGGCGTCCGACTTGCCCGCTTTTTCCGCGAGCCACCGGCGCAGCGTCTCCAGCGACCAGACGTTGCCGACCCCCGCCTGTTGCTCGAGAATCGAATGCACGTCGGCGATAACGCCAAGCGACTCGGGATCATAAAGCGACTTTCCCTTCGGAAACTCGATCAGCACGTCAATCGGGTTGGCGCCGGTCAGCTTCACGTCGAGACGCTGGCTGGC
>PKZC01000009.1 GCA_003132905.1 Bryobacterales bacterium
GGATAGCGCCGGCCAGGCGTTGCACATGCTCGGCTGGCTTGCTATTTTGCTATCACACTCCCAAAGCGGTAGCAATATGCCAAAATCCCAATACCCACAGATCAATGTTCGCGTCGATGGTGATTTCCTTAAGCGCGTCGATGCATGGCGCCGCGATCAACCCGACTTGCCAAACCGGCCGGAAGCAATTCGCCGCCTTGTCGAGCTCGCATTAGATGCAAAGACGAAGGCGAAGATTCCCCGCTAATCTCGACCGTCATTCCTCCGCTTGGCTCATTGCACGCGATGCGACGCCTTCTCCGCGCATTCCTGGTAGTACTGCATCACCGCTAGGCAGACCCTCGCCCATTTTTCCTGGTCTATTTCCTCGAGGCGAAGAATTGCTTGCGTTGCGGTCAAGCCTTCTGGGCGCTTGAACTGGCCGTCACTCGCCGCCTCGATAAGCCGGCACATCATCTCCGGCGCATCGAGCTCAATGAATATTTTTTTAAATGTGGCCTTTGTCACTCAAGGCCTCCTTGTACTCATTGCCTTAGCCATTTTTGCTGGAAATGATGCGGCGACCAGTTTAGTCATCATAAAACGAAAATCTTCGGCAAACGGAACGTCCGCGGGTTGTTTGGCATTTGGGAGCAGCGAGAACTTTAGATGTAGACGACCGCCCTTGCCGACGAAGATGCCTGTAGCAGTTATGCGCAGCGCGCGCCTGGGAGTGGATGCTATGATCGCGGCCGGTCGTTGGCTCTTGCGCACGCCGCTCGAGGTGCGCGTCACCGATCCCTGTGGCGGAATAGCAAGGCGCCGCTTGCCTATCTTCGTCCCACCCTTGTCATGTAATTCGAGGTGGGCGCGACCGAGTTTATCAAATATCTCAACACGCAGAAGATCTTTGTGGCAGGNNAAACGAGCGTTGCGCTGCGTGACATGCTGCGGCCACGTTTCCTCGACAAGATATTGTTTCGTTTCGCGCACCGCCTGATTGAGCGCAAGTGACAGCGCAAACGGTACCTGATCCATCGCCCCATTGAGCCTCTTGGCAACCCGCTCCAAATCCACCGTATTGAATTGAAGATTAAACATTTATGTATCCTGCCCGCCCGGCGTCGACGCCGGTGCTGATGCGGCCGGTGCCTGCAGCGGATCGCCGCCCCCGGCTCCGATGGCGTCTTGACGGGCCAGCAGAACTTCGGTCGTTGTGCCGTCCTCATTGGATTGCTTGTGCACGATCCCCTTGATCATAAATTTCATGGAATTTTCTGGCAGCAACATCGGGGAATTTACCGTCGCCAGATCCCGAACATGATTGAACCACAAGGATCCGTCGTCGAGCATCCAGCCTTGGACCGTGATGTCGCCGTCAACCGTCTGATAGGCCATCCACGCCGCCTCGTTTTCAAGAAGCATGGCCATGTCTTGGCTATCGCCTGGATGCGGCGCTACCATTTTCATATCGTGCCCGGCTGAATTCCCATAAAACGGCGGCAGCTTCACGCTTGCGGATGAACCGCGTGCTAAATCCCCCGACTGCGCATTTGGATCCTGGCCTACGTAAGTCATCGTGTCGGCGTATTCGTTATTCTTCAATATCAATCGTGCCCGAAGAATATTTCGGCCTTCCTGTAATACACAGGCAGAACCGCTGGTCGGCCCGCGCACCGCGCTGATGTTGCCTTGCCCGTCGTCGATCATATAAAGATTGCGCATCCGGCACAGCCGCTCGATGAAGCAGAAGCGAGTTTCGCCGACGGTCTCGTTGACCCGCGGAAATATTTTATCAGCGCCAGCCGGGCTGCCTACAACGTTAAAGCCGACACCGACCTTGCCGAACACGGCGGCGCCGATTTGCTGCAGCGTCGAGTTTTTGTATTGCCCTGGCTTGGCATCAACGGTCCCGACCGTCACATGATGTGACTCAGACCAGATTCCAATTTGGACGGAATGCGATCCCTTATCGTAGACGGCCTGTCGCAGATAAACCTTGCCGTCGATTACCTTTTGGCCGGCGAGCAAAACCGTGGCCGTATCACCCGGCTTGAGCTTTAGCGAACTCCAGATTTGGGACGGTGTGCTGATCTCGGCGACNNTGAGCATGGCGTGATCGATCACGTCATCGAAATCCCGCTTTATCTCGACCGTCTGCCAGTTATCGTACCGCTGACCTAGCGCGGTGACAACGCAAATTTCTGCTGGATTTGGCATATTTTATTTCTGGCGCCTTTTTTCTTGTCGGTTTAGGAGTTGTTCGATGCCATGGGCATGCTGCGGCCGCGGTTGACCTGCACTTCTTTGAAACCAGAATGATCCATTTTGGTTCTGGTGCCGCGAGGTAAGCCATTGNNTTGCATTGCTTGGAAGCAATCCCGTCGTTCCGCCGCCCCAGCCCGCCTTCTGCGCATGTAGCAGCAATTCACGAGCCGGATGTGGTGCCGGATGACCGAAATGTCGCCGCAATGCCTCGCCATGCAACGCGATTGCTGATTTGTCTTGGCCCTGCATTCCTCCGGTATAGGCATCGAGCGAAGGAACCCCATGCCGGTTTATTCCGGAGATACGATTGGCCAAATACCCCGCGGCAGGTTTCAGATAACCGCTGGCGTAAGCAGCGGCCGCCTCCTGCCGCGATTTCGCATTCTTCATCCGCGACCACACTTTGGGATAATTCGTCTTCAGATTCCACGCCGCAAAGCGACTTTGTAATTGCGGATTTTTCCAATCGGCGCCGGGATAGTTCTTTTGCAGCCACGCTGCATAATGATTCCATTCCGTGCCGCCCTCTTGATAGAGGCCGTGCGCGAAATGTGCCTCGCCGCCGAAATGTGGCTGATCGGGATGGCGCAGCGTCGGATTGAAGGAAGATTCCTGGCCGATGTTATACATGACGCCGGCCGTGCCGGTGTCTGGCATTCCAGCTTTGCGCCATTCGCTCGCTGCAATTGCCGCAACCTGACGCTTATTACTGGAGAATTTTGAATTGACCGGCCCGCTGCCTGCGGGGACGTCGCGCGATCCGCCCATGGCGCCGCCGGCGAAGCGATTGCCGGTGCCCACGCCACCACCGCCGCCCGGATAATACGCCGCCTTGGTCGCGCCGGGCATTCCGCCGCCTGGCGCCTGATAGGATTGCAATTGGAAAAATTGCATCAGGCCGTCGAACACGCCCTTTTTGGTTCCTTCTTCAGTCGCCTTTTTATCTTTGTCTGCCGCGGGCCATGACCCGAAGCGATCGCTGAACGTGCCGGCGTGGCCGCGTGAACCTAATGGCTTATCCCATATATCGCCGATTGCCGATCTCGTTTTCGATCCGATGCCCCATGGATCGAACGGCTCCTTTAAAAATTTGCTCACGCGATCTGCGGGCCCGCCAGGAATCAAAACCGGGCCCGTACCTGCGAGGGGATTTTCGCCATGACGCAATTTATCTATCGCAGTGATCAGATCGCCGGCCGCTTTAAAATCAGCGCGCAATTCGGCGCCAATTGCCGCGATGGTTTCTTTTTTCTCAAGGAAGCCAGTCAGCTGTTTAATCACCTCAGTCAAACCAGGTGCAAAATCTCCACCGAGATCGTCCTTTAGTCCCTGGATCGACTCCCGCAATTCATCGAAAACTTTCTTGGATTTGCCGCCTTTCGCAAAATCCAACGGGTGATTCACTGCCCACTTCT